>JABILI010000018.1 GCA_018654575.1 Porticoccaceae bacterium | reverse complement strand
TTGCGCTTTTGCGCTTTTGCGCTTGATTTTTGACGATGTTTTTTAGTGACAATTGCGCAGAATGCAAGAAAATATTGTTTTTAACAAGTTGTAATTTTATATCAATTAATAAAGTTAAACTATCAGTTACCAGCTCTTTCAATCAAGTTATTGCGTGCACACCGTTGCTCGTACTGGGAGTTTATCCAAGGCCGCGTTTCAATGTCAGAGATGTTTATAATTGAGCTACTTCACCACTCGTAGCGAGGGTTGAGGCTTAATAGATTTATCTTTAGCGTCAGAGCTTCTAACCATCTTTGGCGCAGAAGGAGGAGGTTCGGGGCTATCTTCTTGTTCAAACACCATCCCCTCACCATTTTCTTGGGCATAAATTCCAAGAACACCAGCAATCGGAACATAAATATCTACGGGCATACCGTTGAACCTAGCCGAGAACTGAACATCATCACCATCCAAACTTAAATTAGTTACGGCCCTCGGAGCGATATTCAATACAATTTGCCCGTCCTTCACAAATTCTTGCGGCACTGCAACCATCGGATAGTGTGCATCAACGATAATGTGAGGAGTGCAGTCGCTATCGACTATCCAGTCGAAGAAAGCTCGCAAAAGGTAAGGTCGATTAGAGCGCATTTTGTCTCAGTTGGTCACTCGCGAATTTCTCGCTCTAGATCTGTTAAGCTCTCCTGAAAGGATGGTCGTTCAAATAAACGGTCCATATAGTCAAGAAGAGGCTTTATCTGGCGGTTATTTGGCAGAGCGATCCCCAACTCTGGCAATCGCCATAGCATAGGTGCCAAACAACAATCTACCAAGGTGAATTCTTCACTCATGAAGTAAGGAACTTCTTCGAAAATACTAGCAATCGTCAGTAAAGATTCTCGAAATTCTTTACGCGCTGCTTCAGCCGCTTTACTGTCTGGACTAGCGATAATCTTATCAACGAGGCTACACCAATCCCGCTCAACGCGGCATATCCAAAGACGGCTCTCAGCTCGGGACACTGGATACACGGGCAAAAGAGGGGGATGAGGAAAGCGCTCATCCAAATATTCCATCACGACTTTCGACTCATAAAGAGCCAGATCGCGATCAACCAATGTGGGAAGTGTTCCATAAGGGTTGGCCTCTAGAATCTCTTCGGTCACTGATTTTGGATCAATATCTTCGATATCAACCGTTACACCCTTTTCCGCAAGAACAATCCGCACACGATGACTGTACTGATTTGTAGGGTCCGAAAATAATGTCATTGAAGATCTACGCACGACCACCTCTCATTTTATGATTATTAGTTAACTGAGGAATTATCTATTCCTCGTCTAAGCGGTAAATAGACGACTATCTACCACCAAAAAAATAGCTACAAAGACTAGTGGATACCCTTCCAATATTCTCGATTTAAAAGTATGACTGGCACCATTAATAACAAAAGAAACAACAATACCATCTTGCCTATATGTTTACGTTGTTCCGCCATAGGTTCTGCAATATAGGTTAGGAAATTTACTAAATCAAAAATAGCTGCATCGTATTCCTCAGGCGACAAGCTCCCCGCTTTATTTATTTCATAGCCACCGCAAGGGTTATCTAAGACATCTTCACCGGTGAGTAAATCACGCTTAACGCCACCATTAGTCGCTAAACTGGACCCTCGAACACACTCAGGCAATCCCTGCAAATCAAGAAGCGCATGGGGCATACCCACATCTTTATAGACTTTGTTATTGACGCCTAACGGTCGAGATGGATCCGCGTAAAAATGGCGTAGGTAAGTATACACCCACTCTGACGACCGAGATCTTGCCACTAGGGTTAAATCAGGTGGGGTAGCACCAAACCATTCTTTAGCCCTATCCGATGGCATTGCGATATCCATTAGCTCACCAATCTTTTGTCCACTGAAAACCATATTGTCCAACATCATCTGATGAGGAATATTGAGATCATCAGCGACCCTCTCCCATCGAGAATACTTAAACGAGTGACAACCCATGCAATAATTCACCGCTAATTGAGCACCCCGCTGAAGCGAGGCATCATTATTAAGTTGTGCCTCAAAAGGGTCACAGTTGATAGTGCCGCAGGATTTACCTTCAGAGCCAACGGCCTTAATGGGTAAAATAACCATAGTCGCAACCGCCAAGATTGCTCCAATGGTCTTCCAAGCCCCAATGCCGCCATCCATAGAGATACGGTCAGGCTCTAACTTAGTGCTTTCAATTCTGGTCCAGAAATAGATCCCAATAAAATAAGAGAAATATAATACTGTACAGATTTGGGTGAGAACTGTGCGTGCAGCGGTAGGTGCTTTAACACCAAGATAACCAAGAATAATAAATACCGCAGCTAACATCAAAATAGCGACGCGACTGAACATTCCTTTATATCGTATAGATCGCACCGGACTTCGATCTAACCAAGGCAGCACGAACAAAATAGCTATTGCCGCAGCCATAACAATAAAGCCTCCCAACTTGTCAGGAACAGCGCGTAACATTGAATAAAATGGCGTGAAATACCAAACCGGTGCAATGTGCTCTGGAGTCTTCAAGTTATTAGCGATTTCAAAATTAGCATACTCTAAGAAAAAGCCACCCATCTCAGGCATAAAAAAGAGAATGGAGCAAAAGACAAAAAGGAACACCACAATCGGTACCAAATCATGAATAACAAAATAAGGGAAGAATGGGATGCCATCAATAGGATTACCTTTAGCATCTTTATACTTTTTGATACTGACACCGTCAGGATTATTGGATCCAACATCATGAAGCGCAATAATGTGCATCACGACAAGCGCCAAAAGAATAATAGGAATAGCAACCACATGCAGTGACATAAAGCGGTTTAGGGTGATACCAGAGATAAGGTAATCGCCACGAATCCACTGAACTAAATCTTCGCCCACTACTGGGATGGCGCCAAACAGAGAGATGATGACCTGTGCACCCCAATAAGACATCTGCCCCCAAGGCAACACATACCCCAAGAAAGCTTCAGCCATAAGTGCCACGTAAATGGTCATGCCAAAAATCCATACAAGCTCGCGAGGCGGCTTGTAAGACCCATACATAAGACCACGGAACATGTGCATATAGACCACAATAAAGAAGGCAGAAGCCCCCGTACTGTGCGCATAACGAATAATCCAGCCAAGCTCCACATCCCGCATGATATATTCCACAGATGCAAAAGCCTGCTCTGCTGAGCCTTGATAACTCATTAACAGCCAGACGCCAGTAACAAGCTGAATCACCAACACCACCATTGCTAGTACACCAAAGTAGTACCAGAAATTAAAGTTTTTAGGCGCATAGTACTCCGCCATGTGACGATTCCATTCACGTTTGAGCGTAGGCATTCTTGAATCTAACCAAGCTGCAAAACCTTTTTCTTCACTCATAACTAAGCAACCTCCGTGTCAATACCAATGATAAGAACACTGTCTGACTCATAACTGTGTGGTGGGACTTCTAGATTTGTAGGGGCTGGAACACCCGCAAAGACTCTGCCAGAGAGATCGAACTTAGAACCATGACAGGGACAGAAGAATCCGCCTAACCAAGAATCGCCACCAAGATCCGCGGCGCCAACATCAGGTCGATACAAAGGAGCACAACCTAAGTGAGTACAAAGTCCAACCAAAATCAAATACTCTTCTTTACCGGCTAAGGTACGAGCACTGCCTTTAACATAGCCAGGCTGTGATGCCTCTTCAGAATCAACATCCCTCAAAATATCACTATCAATAGCGTTAATTGCTGCAAGAGATTCTGGCGTTCGACGAACGATATAAACCGGCTTGCCTCGCCACTCAACAACCATACGTGCGCCCACTTCAAGCTTTGAGATATTAACCTTTATAGGTGCACCTGCAGCTTTAGCTTTTGCACTAGGCTGCCAAGAGGCTACAAAAGGTACGGCCGCGCCTACTACCCCGGCTCCACCGATTACAGAGGTTGCACCTAATAAAAATTTTCGGCGGCTCTCATTCACAACGTCACCACTCATAGCGCTCCCCCAGATAGAAATAGATTAATGATTAGAAAAAATCAGAACATAGACACTCAAATTTTCACGCCGCTATAGTAAATGAAATCGGTTTTTTACGCAACCGACAGCAGATAGATGTAGCGCTAAGTTATTGATTTTATTATATAAAAAACCCGGCCAATGAGCCGGGCTTTTCAATAAAACTGTTAATTAGCGCTTCGAGAACTGCGGGCGCTTACGAGCTTTATGCAAGCCGACTTTCTTACGCTCAACCTGTCTAGCATCTCGAGTCAAGAACCCTGCTTTACGCAATGGTGAACGCAGATTTTCATCATAGCTAACCAAGGCTCGAGCAATACCATGGCGAATTGCGCCAGCTTGTCCAAAATTTCCACCACCGGCGACGGTGATGTTTAAGTCAAACTTTTCAACCATGTCGACAACTTCAAACGGCTGTCGGACAATCATCCGAGCCACTTCACGACCAAAGTACACGTCTATGCTGCGATCATTGATTTTAATATTACCATTTCCAGAAGTCATGAAAACGCGCGCCGCGGATGTCTTTCGACGTCCAGTACCATAAAATTGAGTGTCTGCCATAATCGCTTTCCGTTACAGGTCGAGTGTCTGAGGCTGCTGTGCAGTATGCGGATGATCCGCGCCTACATAGACCTTCAGCTTTCTAAACATTTCCCGACCCAATGGGCCGCGAGGCAACATGCCCTTAACTGCTTTCTCAAAGACACGCTCAGGCGCCTTCTCAATCAACTTTTCAAAAGTGATGTCTTTAATTCCGCCTGGGTATCCAGTGTAGGAATAATAAATTTTACCCTTAGCCTTGTTACCGGTAACGGTGATTTTCTCAGCGTTCACAATGACAATGTAATCGCCGGTATCAACATGAGGGGTAAATTCTGGTTTATGCTTTCCACGAAGACGTGAAGCAACTTCGGTCGCCAAGCGCCCTAAGGTCTTTCCGTCCGCGTCAACCACAAACCAATCGCGTTCTACTGTTTCTGCTTTTGCACTAAATGTTTTCATCATTTCCTACCTGGAATTGGGACATCCCCAAAAAGGGTGCGAATTGTAATGATCAGCGTGCCCTAATACAAGGCTTGTTTGCCCCAAAGTTTAACTTTTTTATCTAAGAATCTATGGGCAATGAGGTCGAGCTAAATATTCATGGCTCTGCATCTCTAACAATCGACTCTTAGTTCGCTCAAATTCAAAGGCTAAACGCTCACCTGAATAGAGGTTTGGTAGGCTCTCAGCGGCCGATAGCGCGACTTTTACGTTGCGATCATAAAATTCATCAATCAAGTTAATGAATCGTCGTGTCGCATCATTATTATCGTCTCCCATCATTGGAATATTCGCTATGATCACTGCGTGAAACTCTCTGGCAATATCAATATAGTCATTTTGGCTGCGCGGCCCCTCGCAAAGAGAGGCGAACTGAAACCAAACGATATCTTCCGACAGTTTTACTACCGGTATGGATCTGCCTTCAACTTCTAAATCAACCCCTATTTTAATTTCACCTTCCACCGGAACTAAACGACTGAAGATTGCCTCTATATCTGTATCTGCCTCGTGACCGAGAGGACTGCAATAAAGTGGTGCCTTTTTAAGCACCCGGAGTCGGTAGTCCTGGCCTCCGTCAAGATTGATCACCCGACAGTGCTTTTTAAGGAGGTCAATAGCAGGCAAGAAGCGCTGTCTTTGAAGCCCATCCCGATAGAGTAATTCGGGCACTATATTTGAAGTCGTAACCAAACAGACGTTTAGACTAAATAACTCATCCAACAATCCAGCAAGAATCATTGCATCCGCAATGTCACTAACGAAAAACTCATCAAAACAAATAACACAGGTTTCATCGGCAATCTTCGCCGCAACTTTCCGAAGCGGGTTAATCTCACCTTTTAGCACCGTTAGATCTTGATGAACCCTGCGCATAAAGCGATGGAAATGGACCCTCATTTTGTTATCGAACGGAAGGCTTTCATAAAAAGTATCCATAAGATAGGTTTTTCCTCGCCCCACACCGCCCCAGAGATATAACCCTTTAGGTGATTCTAACGGTGTTTGAAAAAACCCTCGAGCCACACGCCACCATATCCCCTCATCTGAGCGTTGCCGCTTTACTAGCAACAACTGATAAAGATCTTCAAATGCTGTCACCGCAAGCTCTTGAGAGGAGTCGGCAAGGAATCCATCTTGATTAAGGTCAGTTTGATAGCGCGCTCTAGGGGATGACATTATTTAGACGTCCATGATTTAGAATTAACTTTAACGAGCAAAGCAATTTGTTACAACAAAAATTCCCTCGCGCCATAAATTTAAAATCTGCGTTATAATATCGCATGGGTTGAAGTGAATAGAGCTTGCGCCGCAGGTGACTTGGCTCTAATGTTCTTCCCAGTTATGTGAAGTTTAATTCAATTGAGGTTTTAAAGTTGGCATTATTGACCACACTAATTATCGCTGTCATCGCCTTTTTGGCGGGAGCTGGAGCAACTTTCTTCTATCTTCGCCACCTTGAGGATAACGAGTCGGGCACGGGTGACTTACAAAGAAAACTAGAAAAAAGTGAGCAAAGATTGAAGCGATACCAACAGGAAGTGTCTGAGCACTTTATAGCCGTATCCCACTTAACAACTAATGTGGCGCAAAGTTATCGCCAAATTCATGAGCATTTGGCAACCAGTGCAATTCGACTGGCTAGTCCTGAAATAGGCCGACAATTGCTAAAGTCGGGTGGCTCATCCTTGTCGCTTGTGGATGCAGATGGCAACCCTCTCGTTAGCGCTGAAGATCTTGAAGCACCGCGCGACTATGCTCCGAAGGTGCCTGGAGGGATTCTCAGTGAAGCTTATGGCTTGGTTGATGGTGATGATGAAACTGATGATTTCACTGAGGACTCAGAATCGACAGATGAAGAGTCCAGAGATCCTACTGAAATAATAAGCTGAATCACTGGCAGGTCTAAAAGTTAAATGCCAGAGTGCAAACAAGGAGGTTTGTTTTGGAACTCTCTTTAGGCGCCAAACCTACTCTACCCCCGATACAAAAATTGATCATACAAACAATCCTATCAGAGGCAAATCTGTCGCTATTGTTGATGACGCTGTTACTAGTGGCGCTACTGCCAGATCGCTAGCCTCAATATTAATTAAAGCAGGTGCTAAACATGTTGATATTTGGTGTATTGCTAGAACGGGCTGGCATATTATGTCCGACTAACGGAAAATGTCGCCATGAAATCTGAAACCATCCTATTAGCCACTAAAGTTTGGCAAAATATTCTTGCCGAGGCGCAAGCGACCACAAGCGCCGAGCCTGTGATGGAAAGCTATTTAAAATCCACGATTACAAATCACGATAACTTAGGTAGCGCCCTTAGCTTTCACCTGTCACAAAAGCTAGCTAGTACATCTTTCCCCGCAGCGATGATTAGGAATATTATGGATGATACTTTTAAAGATCCTGCTATTGTCGATCAAGCAGCAAGAGACATACAGGCTACTATGGATCGAGATTCTGCCTGTAAACTATATAGCTCACCTTTTTTATACTTTAAAGGCTTTCTTTCACTTCAAGCCTATCGTGTAGCGCACCAACTTTGGAATCAAGATAGAACATCTCTCGCATTATTGCTCCAACATAGGATATCAATGACCTTCGCAGTAGATATTCACCCTGGGGCAAAAATCGGTAGTGGACTCATGATTGATCATGCAACAGGCTTAGTGATTGGGGAAACCGCAGTAGTAGAAGACTCTGTATCCATTATGCAATCGGTCACCTTGGGCGGTACTGGAAAGGAAGCTGGCGATCGCCATCCAAAGATTCGTAAGGGCGTACTCATCGGCCCCGGCGCTAAAATATTAGGCAACATCGAAGTAGGAGAAGGCGCTATGGTGGCTGCAGCTAGCGTCGTACTTAAGGACGTTCATGCTCATGATGTTGTTGCCGGAGTACCCGCTAAACGAGTGGGGCAGGTCGGTTTTGACCAACCCTCAAAAATAATGGATCATTACTTTAAGTTGGACTGATTTGCGTAGAGACTCAACTTTTCTAGCATCGTAACCAACTGAAAGGCATGACCTGATCAATTGACTCAACCTCTAAATCGCTCATCAACAACCGATCTAAACCAAGAGCAACACCTGCACAAGCTGGCAGGCCAGAACGCATTGCGTCTAACAACTTAGTATCAATATCCCATACTGGCTTACCTGTAGCTTGGCGAGCAACATTATCTTGATTAAATCGGCGACGTTGCTCTACCGGATCACATAATTCAAAGTATCCATTAGCAATTTCTAGACCATTTAAAAATCCTTCAAATCGCCTACTCACTTTATAGCCCTTATCGGCAGTAGTTGTCGCCGCTAATGCAGACTGACACTCTGGGTAGTCGTAAACAAGAACCAACCCCTTTTGCAAATGGGGCTCGATTTCAAGACTAAATATTAAATCCAAACAATTAGCTCGAGTTTCTCCAGCCCAACTCGAAGAGCCTGCTTTAACGGCTAAGCCCTGCAAGTCACTTAAACTAGTCTGGTGGGGATCAATACCAAATTTATCCTGAAAACAATCAGCATAGCTAATCTTAGTTACCCTTAAATCTGATACTCCACGCCTATTGATCAACTGAGAGGCTAAATCGCCTAATTCACACATTAATTGATGCTCATCCCAACCGCATCGATACCATTCAAGTAAGGTGAATTCTGGATTATGTTTGTGCCCAATCTCACTATCACGGAAAGCTTTGCCCAAATAGTAGATGTCCCCACTACCTGACGCCAGTAATCGCTTCATGAAATATTCGGGAGAAGTTTGCAGGTAGGCCGGCGCGCCCGCCAGAGTTGCGCAGATACCGTCGATATTGAGATCGATTACCCCAGACTTGGACAGCACGGGGACATCAACCTCCATTACCGATTGACTAGCGAAAAAATTCCGTACCAGCGACATAATCTGGGCACGCCGTTGCAGGGAATGGAGACTAGTTCCTGGCTGCCAATCGCTCATCACAAATAGTCTTTAATTTTGCGAGAATGATCAATTTTCACTATTTAACGCGGCCTTGATATTCACCCGTTCTGGTGTCCACCTTAACCACATCTCCTTGATCCAAGAATAGAGGTACCTTAACAACTGCACCAGTAGATAGCCTAGCTGGCTTACTCCCACCCTGTGCAGTATCGCCACGCAGCCCAGGATCTGTCTCAACAATTTCGAGCTCGACGTGATTTGGTGGCGTAACCGAAAGGGGTGTCCCGTTGTACAAAGTAACGACGCAAATATCTTGCTCACTAAGCCAAACCAAGGCATCACTAACGGCACTAACGGCCGCTTGATGCTGTTCAAATGTATCGGGCTCCATGAAACACCAAAAGTCTCCATCGCTGTAGAGATACTGCATGTCCATATCTATTACGTCAGCTCCCTCCAGGGACTCACCTGACTTAAACGTTTTGTCCAACACACGGCCAGTTTTTAAATTGCGTAACTTAACGCGATTAAACGCCTGACCTTTGCCAGGTTTAACAAATTCGTTTTCGAGGATTGAGCATGGATCATTATCCAGCATTACCTTGAGTCCAGAGCGAAATTCGTTAGTAGAGTAATTAGCCATGATCGTTGTGTCCGAAAGTTTGCAAAGAATGCATGATAACCGAAGTATCGGCCTATTTAATTAGTTTTGCCGGTCAACTGTTTATTTAATCGATCATACATTAATCTAATGCATGAATATCTTTGTCACTGTAACCGAGTAAATACAAAATACCGTCTAACCCGACGTTAGAAATTGCCTGCTTAGCTGATGCTTTTACCAGAGGTTTCGCTCTAAAAGCTATGCCTAAACCAGCAATCTTTAGCATTGGTAGATCGTTGGCGCCATCCCCAACGGCGATCACCTGTTCAAGATTGAGCCCTTGCTCTTTTGCTATATTTCGTAGTATTTCAGCTTTACGTTGGCCATCAATGATATCGCCCACCACCTTTCCGGTAACCTTTCCATCAACAATATCAAGCTCATTAGCATACACTTGATCAACACCTAAAATAGACTGTAAGTAGCGTCCGAAATAGGTAAAACCACCTGAAATAATGGCCGTTGTGAACCCTAGCTTTTTAAGCGTTTTAATTAAGTGTTCTGCCCCCTCATTTAAGACTAGCCTCTCAGCAACAGACTGTAAGACATCTGAGCTTAGCCCCTCTAAAAGCGCCATTCGCTGCCTAAAGCTATCTTTGAAATCTATCTCTCCTCGCATTGCTGCTTCAGTAATCGTGGCCACCTGACTCCCGACTCCAGCCTCTATGGCTAATTCATCAATGACCTCTGCATTGATCAATGTCGAGTCCATATCAAAAACAACCAACTGTCGACTACGACGAAAAATATTATCCTCTTGGCATGCGATGTCAATATTGTAATGCACCGCTAACTCGAGCAATGAATTACGGTAATCCTCACCATCTGCCGGTTCACCTCGAGCAGATAACTCAATGCAGGCACGCCCAAGTTGCTCACTCTGATTGAGCCCCAAACGGCCAGATAACCGCACTATTTTGTCGATATTGAGACCTTGCTGACTCGTGACGGCGGTTACAGCGGCTAAATGAGAAGCTTCAATATTTCGCGCGAGCAGAGTCACAATATGTCGTTGCTTGCCCTGTTGCGCTACCCAATTATCATAACGTTCATGGGATATGGGCAAGAACTTGACCTGCATGTCCATGCTTTTAAGCGTCAAAGATACTTCTTCGACCACCTGCGAAGTTTTAGTATCTGATGGCACTGACGCCAAAATACCCATATTTAACTGGTCGTGAATCACTGCCTGACCTATATCCAGTAGAGTGCTATCAAACCGGGACAACACATTAGTTACCGCACTGGTAACCCCAGGCCTATCTTTCCCAGACACATTAATCAACAAAACTTCTTTCACAGGTGAAGGTCTCTTTGGAGTTTAGGCTCCTATTATATAAAAGTTGAGAGAATAGGATAGAATGCAAATCATTTATTTTACCAAGGACCTGAGAATGCGACGTCAATATTCGATGGCCATAAAGTTGCCAGTAATAATAGCGTCTGCGTGTTTATTATTTGGCTTTTTGAGTTGGGTCGTCATCGTGTCTCAAACTTCAATGTTGGCTCGGCAAGCGGTTGAAGATAAAAGTACGGCCACGCTTAACCAACTCGCCGAACTTGTGCGTGCACCCCTATTTAGTAATGATACGGTCGGCTTGCAGTTCGCCCTGCGCAAAGCGACGATGGATCGCTCTATTTTTAGCGCAAGCTTATATGATGTCGACGATAATCTGATCGCACAAAGTACGCAATCTAGCGCTTTGCCGCTGAACTTGACACAGTTCAGGAAAAATATTGCGCTTGAAGATACTCAAGCTGGCACATTACTAATATCAGTTATAAGCCAGCCCATCTATGCGAAATACTCTAATATCTTTTTTATGTGGGCTGTCATTTGGCTTATATTTAGCATCGGTTGTACTTATGTTAACTATCGATTCGCTGGGCAGTTAGCGCGACGATTGCGAATATTAACCAATCGACTGCCTGGCAGCAGCGATCCAATGATCGACGAAATCCTTGCTCTAGAAACGAGAATACAACCGCTACTTGCGACATCTGGGCAGTTTTCTAACGACACTGAAAATGGTTATTATTGCTCGCTCATAACTGCCACGCTTAAAAATCGGAAAAGTTTAGGCGACCAGCTTAACCATGAAAATCTCGAGTTACTCTTTGAAAACATCGATCACTGTATTGATCGCACACTCGAGCTTTATGGTGCAAAGCGTACGGAAGGTAGTGATAGTAGAGTTTGTTTTTATATTCGCTCTACTGAGTGTTCAAAGCAGCATTTCCTTGTCTGTCTTATGGCTGTTTATTCATTACAAAAACTTCTCGATCGCCTGTCAGTTAAATTGGGTATTGATCTCGAAATTAACTGGACACTCTGCAGCGACACTCTATCCGCACTTCCGGTGCTTCGCTATCACGAGAAAATGTCTGCGCTAAAACATAAATCAAAATCGATAAGTGAAAGAATAGATGGAGGAGTGATAGCGCTCCACGTCACGGAATATGATATAGAACAGCTGGCTACGATTGCTAGATTTAACCCTTTTGAGGAAAATTGTTATATTTTCCATGGGTTCCCTGAGCAACGGCAAGCTTTACTTGAAAAGCAGATCCTACACTTAGCCTCGGTATGCCTTTAGCCTTTAGCAACATCGTTATTAGCTACAGTAGTTCTCATTAAGAATGAGACCCCACACTGACAAAAACAATATTAACGATATAAGAACAGCTGCCGAGCCCACATCTTTCGCACGACCAGATAGCTCATGAAACTCTAGTCCTATTCGATCTACAACTACCTCAATTCCAGTGTTCAGCAACTCAACAATTAGTACCATTAATACCGCTCCAATCAACAGTATTAGCTGCAAATAACCATTAGCTAAGTAGAACGCAAGAGGTATTAGAATCAACGAAGCCAGCATTTCGCACCGGAATGCTTCCTGAGTTTTCAAGGCTGACTCTAGCCCCTGAATAGAATGTTTCGTCGTTAGCACTAAGCGCCGATAGAGGAGCCCTAAAATACCTTTATCAAACATTATCTGCTGCCCCTAAACGTCTAAATGTTGATTCATTTCAAAGCTAGGACTACCCTCAAGTGGCGCGCCGACTATTCTTGCTGGAACGCCAACAACCGTTGCGTGCGGAGGGATAGATTCGATAACTAAACTCCCTGCACCCACTTTGACCCCATCTCCGATCTTAACGTTGCCGATAATTTTTGCTCCGGCCGCAATCATTACGCCACTGCCCACTTCAGGGTGACGATTACCTTCTCCGCTACCGCTACCCCCGAGAGTCACCGAATGCAAAATAGAGACGTTATCTCCGATAATGGCTGTCTCCCCAACGACCAACCCGGTTGCATGGTCAATCATAATACCGGAGCCTATTCGAGCCCCAGGATGAATGTCTACTGCAAACACTTCGGCGACTTGGTTTTGCAGAAAAAGTGCTAGAGCCGTGCGATTATTACACCAGTACCAATGCGCAACTCGGTGGAGCTGTATCGCCTGAAATCCCTTAAAATAAAGTAGAGGGATAAGGTGCTTGTCGCATGCTGGATCACGTTTAAAGCTCGCCATAATGTCCAGCCGTGCACTAACCGTGATGCTCGGATCAACTTTAAGAACGTCAAGAATAAGTTTTTCAATAGCGGCAGAAGGTATCGCAGAGCCGCTAAATTGATTGGCTAAATTATAGCTAAGAGCTGAAGCGAGGTCTGAGTGATCAAGAATAGCGCTCTGATAAAACTCTGATAACAATGACTCTTCAGCAATTGATACATTAGCTTCTTCGGTAATAAGCAACCAAACTGGATCATCAGATATCATGAATAAACTACCTATACATTATCATCGACTGAGACGTCCACAAATCGGCGAATAATCTCATCAAGGTATTTTAACACGGTATCAAGACTAACTAATTCCAAATTATTTAATAATTGCTGCTTAATAATTTCCGTGGTTAGCTGCCGAGCGTAACTATTTGAGATAGGGGCATAGCTAATATGCCAAGGCTCTGGAGATACTCCTCCGCGATCAATGGCGTATGGGCGATAGAAGCCCTTGGAACGCTCTTGCCCCTTAATAAACACGCCGCTTAGCCATTCATGCATGGGTGCAAACACCCCTTCTCCCTCGCACTCATTCGTTGTCAGCTGGATCTGGTACCCCTCAGGCATGGCGTTAGCATCATAAATATCAAAGTCACTACCCCAATGATGACGCGATGTGCCCGGCAAGGCTGACCATCGCAGTACTGCCTGAATTTGTTGCCACGAATCGAGCTGAGACATATTAATTGGATCACCTAACTCATCTATAACCGGTCTTTCGCCCAATAGTTTTTGGTTCCAAATCAGCATTTGTCTCTCAAAGGACCGAAATCCGCTGCAAATACACAGGTCAAAGCCTTGCTTTGCCGCTTCGGTCTTTAAGTCTAAAAAAGGTGTAAGTGCCTTTTGATGGACCAAAACACTGTTTTGGGCTCGTGAATTCTGACTAAGAGCAACATCTACCAAATGCCGATCGGTGAGGCCGGTCAAAATATCAGCAGCAATTTTCTCTAACTCAGCCATATTAGGGGTAGACCTTATGGATAAAGTAATGGAATCCTGAGTTTATACCTCTATGAGCATAAATAATCAAAATCTGAGTCAAAATCGATCGATTAGTAACGCCAATTTCACTGCCAGCGGTTAATCTTTGCCTAAATAAAGTCTTTTACACAAAGTCACTATGCGGCATGATGCGAGAAACTCAGGATCAACATTAAAGTTTATGCTTAAACAAGATATTTTTCTTTGTAATTTAGACGACCTTGCCGAGCAAGAGGCCACTGAACTCAACGTCGAACAGTGCCCCCTATTTGCCGTGCGCCATAACGATAACCTTTATGCCTACTGGAACAGCTGCCCACATGTAGGTGTGCCTCTGAATTGGATGCCCGGAAAATTTCTCGACATAGATAAACGTTTTATCCAATGTTCATCCCACGGCGCGATATTCGGCATTGATACTGGTAAATGTGTTGCGGGGCCCTGCGTAGGTGATCATCTAAGCCCTGTTGTCTTAAAACAAAAAGACAATGATTTTTATCTCACCGCTGGCCAAAAGCTACCCAATCCATCTATTAATCTTCGCGCTCAAGCATTGGCAGATCTTGAAGACAGTTAATCGGCTTATGTAATACTATTTCTTCTGCGCTTATCTTGGCCCCCAAAGCCATTACTTCAACACCTCTAGATATTGCGAGCGTCAGCGTCTGTGCATAGACCGGATCGATATCTGCCGCCACCTCTATTCGTTCAACATTGGTTAACTGAACACAGAAAAACAACACAGAACGATGTCCAGACTCTACCATTGAAATCAATTCACGTAGATGCTTCGTACCACGACTAGTGACTGAGTCAGGAAAGGTTGCAAGACCCTTCCCTCTATCCATCGTCACATTCTTAACCTCCACATAACAATCCCGAAGACCGCCGGCACTATCCTTAAGTAAAAAATCAATACGACTTTTCTCTTCTCCGTAAGGCACTTCTGCTGTCACTTGGTCATAGCATGATAATTCTTCGATGAGCCGGCTATCTATAGCCTGTCGCACTAAATGATTCGCCCTCACAGTATTCACGCCGGCTAAATTACCATGGCTAGTTGTTACTATCTCCAAGGTTCCTGGTAATTTACGTTTAGGATTATCGGATAACGAAAACCAGCAAGGTGAGCCCTCGACCTGGCAATACTTCATTGACCCAGTGTTGGGACAATGCACCGTCAAAAGATCACCCTGAAGATCAATAACATCAGTAAAGAAACGCTTATAGCGCTTCACGAAAGTTGCTGGAAATAGAGTTGGGAATGTTTGCATCAAGTCTAGGCTCACTTATTAGGTTCGGTCATACTCAAACCATAGGATAATGGTCCAGTACGGATAATTAAACTGTTATTGCCACCATGGTCTACTATTACTAAAGTTCCAATAAGTACTTTTTAATCAAAATATATACTTAAAAGGAAAGTTTTCCTTGATAAATGATGCAAATTTCTCTATAAACGCGGCTCGCGAATTTTAGTAAATTTCAACAGCGGATCTAATTCATGGCTACGGCAAAAGCAAAAGTTACTACAAAGAACACTAATAAGTCTAAGGGAAAAGCTCTCGGATCAGCAACTCTTCACGGGTTGAGCCCGTATGTGGAAAAGAAAAACGAAGAATTCATGAACCAAAATCAGCGCAAGCACTTCAAGCTTATTTTGAAGGCGTGGCGTCATGAATTAATGGAAGAAGTAGACCGCACCGTAACCCACATGAAAGACGAAGCTGCCAACTTTCCTGACCCTGCCGATCGAGCAACCCAGGAAGAGGAGTTTAGTCTAGAGCTTCGAACCAGAGATCGCGAACGCAAACTCATCAAGAAAATCGATAAGACTTTGATCCGAGTCGAAGACGATGATTACGGCTTTTGTGATCAGTGTGGTATCGATATAGGCATTAGAAGACTAGAAGCTCGACCAACAGCAGACCTTTGCGTTGACTGTAAAACCCTTGATGAAATTAAAGAAAAGCAGCTAACCGGGCATTGATGCTGGGCAGTCTAGCGCTCAGTGCAAGCCCTCTTGAACTAAGGCTAGCAGGCCTAGACTATGTCAACAGAAAAGATAGTAGGTCGCTTTGCGCCTTCTCCTACGGGACCACTCCATTTTGGGTCTTTATCGTGTGCCTTAGCGAGCTACTTAGATGTCAGAAATCTTGGTGGAAAATGGTTGGTTCGAATTGAAGATATAGACCCTCCTCGCGAGATTAAGGGTGCGAGCAGCCGCATCTTAAGCCAACTGGAAGACCACGGCTTGTATTGGGATGATAAAGTACTATTTCAAAGTACTCGCCTAGACGCTTACCAAAACTCATTAGATATACTCAAACAACATAACCTAGCCTATCATTGCGAATGTTCACGCCAGCGTGTCAATTCACTAGAGGGTATTTATGATAATCGTTGCCGACCGTCGCATCTGCCGTCAACAAACAATGCCACTCGCTTGCAGTTGAATCAGCCTCATCAATTAGTCGAATTCGTCGACAAAATCGCTGGCCGACATGTCCAATCATTGATTGAAGATGTCGGTGATTTTGTTATTCGCCGTAGAGATAATTTATTTTCTTATCAGCTAGCTGTAACCGTTGATGATCAATACCAAAATGTAACTCACGTGATGCGAGGTTCGGATCTCTTAGATTCCACACCACGACAAATTTATTTACAACATTGCTTGGGCTTCACTCAGCCGCAATATGCTCATTTACCTGTAGCTACCAGCCCCTTAGGTCAAAAATTAAGTAAACAAAGCCTCGCCTCAAGCCTGATCTCTGGTCAAGAGACTCTTAATATTTGGTCTGCACTAAACTGGCTAAATCAATCTCCGCCCAACGACTTGCAAAAATGGTCGGTTAGTGAAATTCTAACCTGGGCTATTTCGCACTGGGACTCCAGCAACATTAAACGCTCTTTAACCATGCCGGCGCCAGAAGGGTTTTAATCGTGTTGTCTCTGTATATCGCTATGGGTAGTTTGCTTTACCAAGCCACCTTGCATAACATCAACAATTCTGTCACTTTCAGGCACAAATTTTAGAATGCACTGCTTATGTTTAATTATCGATTAGTCGCAACGCTACTTTTGCTTTCCATCGTAGTGTTCCCTCTTGCCACTCAGTGGGCACTGGAACTTAACGGTAGCTGGTTTAGGCCTTTCTTGGTATGGGCATTACTAATATTTGCCACATACATATTACAGCGCGATCGGACGACTGATGAGTAGTGATATAGGTATTTTTACTCTTTTAGCGCTGATCACAGCGTGCGTTCTATCTAGAACTATAGCGTCTAGTACTGATCGCTTAAGTCAAAATGCAATCTTATCTCTGGCGTTGCTTGCTAGTACCGGTGTTTTACTCGCCACCAGCGCCATTGAAATGACCGGACGCTATGGCTATAGCGCCATTTTTGCATTGTTCGCTTTCTCTTTAGTGTTTGTCATTGCACCATTGATTTTGTTTCCTATCCGGCGTCTCAGTGGCGTGATTAGATTAGCCACCTCAGTGGACTTCTTGACCTTTCGTTATCGCGGCAAAAGTGTTGCCATTTGGGCCTGTGGTGCAACCATTTTAGCGATCATTCCACTGCTAGTAGCGCAGCTGTTATCTATCGAATCGGTGGTCCATTTTATCTTCGGTGCAGATAAGAAGACTGCCGGCATGCTGGCAACAGTTGGAATCATTGGCCTAATATCGTGGAACTCCATACATTCTCCAGCTAGCAATCACCTTAGGTGGTTGCTAGCTGCAGCAGGACTCTTATTGATCTGTGCCATGAGCTTATCCGCTTGGATTGTTACAGACACAGTCTTTGGTGGCGTCGGCGAAATGAATCAGTGGTCTGTTGACAGCAACCAGCAAAACATTATTAAGAGATTTAACTCATCCTACAGCCTGTCTATTGTGTTTCTCGCTGCCAGTCTTTCTTACCCTATAAATTTTAATATACTAATCTCTGAACGTATCTCCGATCGTCAAGCGAGCATGTCATCTTGGGTTTATCCTCTTTTAATACTATTAGTCTGTATCCCCCTAATTCCCTTGCTATGGAGTGGACTAGCGCTTCAACCGTCATCTTCGCTGCAACAATATCTATATAGCATGCCAATGTTGACCGGGCACCCGTTCGTCTCAAGCCTGGGGGTCGCCAGCATCCTCTTATTAGGCATTACATTGTGTAGTGGCTTGACTGTTTTGTCGGCAAAAATGGTGCTTAACAGTATTGTATTGCCCGATAAAAATCTATATCAACAAAGAAACCTAACCCAGTGGATCAACCGGCGCACCTTTATCGTCTCACTCAGCCTGATTTTTTTCAGCATTGCACTTTACTTGAACATCAAAAGCCACAGCATAACCGATCTGTATCTAGTTGGTTTTACCGGTCTGGCACAACTAGCGCCAGGCATCATTGCGGCAATGTATTTGCCCAAGGTATCGCGCCATGCCTTCATCGCAGGACTTGCTGGCGGTCTACTTGTTTGGTTGGTGACTTTAGCGTTGCCGATGCTATTTGGTGATTGGAGTTGGTATATACCGCTGATAGACAAAACGCTTCTTTTTGGCATGCAGACCTGGGAAGTTTGGTCTATTGAGGCACTACTTCTGAACATTACACTTTGTACTCTCATTTCCCTTTTTGGCAAAATGGATGCGCAGCAAAAAACCTTTGCGGCTATTTGCATGGCCGACAATGTTTATATTCCTGTTCGCGTCGAGATTAGACAAAAAACCGTTGCAGAGTTAACCGAGAGACTTGCATTATCCTTGGGCGACGAAGCCCACGTCGAAATTGAATCAGCTCTAATGTTATTAGGATTTGATAACCGAGAAATTAGGCCTGCCTCTTTACGACAGCTACGCGACGCCATTAATGCGTCTTTAAATTTACGCTTTGGTGTTCTCGCCGCAGAACGGATTATGAGCCACTCTCTGCCGAGTACAATTTCGAATCACTCCGATCCTGAGGATATTTATCTTCTTGAGTCAGTCCTTGCTGTTCACGGAGATCAATTGACTGGCATCGCAAGTGAGTTAAATAAATTGAGGGTGCATCATCGTGAAATGTTGGATAAGTTGCCCATAGGAATTATTTCCCTTGATCAAAATGGCGAAATTTTGAAATGGAATGCTGCCATATCGCGATACACAGGTATTGATAAAAACGCTGCACTAGGAAGTTCGATTACAGATTTCCCTGAACCGTGGAAATATAATATTAGAGACTTCCTAACTAGTGACGACAAAGCTAGAGATAATGTCCGCTTAGAAATCGCAAATAGTGTCAGGTGGTTTAGTTTTCAGAAATCAACTGAAGGGATGCTTGAAGATCTTAATAACGACGTTATATTGCTCATAGAAGAACAAACTCAAGCTGTATTGCTAACACAAAAGTCCATCGACAACGAAAGATTAGCCTCTATTGGGCGCTTGGCAGCGGGTGTAGCCCATGAAATAGGAAATCCCGTTACTGGTATTGCGTGTCTTGCTCAAAACTTACAGCATGAAAGTGAGCCCAGCCAAATCCTTGAGTCTGCGCAACATATTTTATCCCAGACTGATCGTATTAATCGGATCGTAGAGTCCTTAATCAATTTTTCCAAGGGTGATAAATCAAAGGAAGGATTATTTTATCCAGTTAACTTACGCAAAGTCATCGAAGAGGCTATCAAACTTTTAACTCTTGGAGATATCGAGCCTAAGGTCATCTTTACAGCTGATATTAGCCCTGATATGGACGTTTTAGGTGATTACCACCAACTGGTCCAAATCTTCCTCAATTTGCTCAGTAATAGTCGCGATGCGTCACCCTCAAGTAGCCAGGTGACCATTTTAGCCGAGCGTGACTCACAGAACATTAGAGTTACCGTCAATGATTCAGGAACAGGCATAGATCAAGAGCTTCAATCGCGGTTATACGAGCCCTTCGTAACCAACAAGGAGCCAGGGCAAGGAACAGGTCTAGGTCTCTGGATAGTATTTAAACTCGTCAAGGATCTTGGGGCTAATATTTCAATATCAAGTCCAGCCGAAAATAGCACATGCGGCACAACAGTAGCCCTCAATTTCAAAGCCTACACTTCTGACGCGGTTGAGGATGCTTTATGACAACGCTTAGTAAAAGAATCTTGTTGGTCGAGGATGAAGCTATTATTCGTGGTTCATTGACCAAATTACTGGAAAGGCATGGCTACAAAGTTGCCGAGGCGGTCAGCGTAAAGGCGGCAATCACTAGATTCAATCTCAACGAATTTGACTTAATTATTAGTGATCTTAGATTGCCTGGAGGTTCTGGCGCGGAGCTTATTAATCTGGCAGGAGCAGTTCCTGTTCTTATCATGACGAGCTATGCGAGCCTGCGCTCCGCCGTTGATATCATGCGACAAGGGGCCGTAGATTATATTTCTAAACCTTTTGATCACGAAGAATTAGTGCAATCGATCAATCGTATTATCGGTGATCATCAACGAAAAAAATTGGCCACTATTGAGGATGACCAGCCTTTGCTTGGCAATAGTCCTGATATTCTTCATATTCTTAAAACAATCCGTAAGTCGGCCCCTACTGCTGCTCCAATACTTATTTTAGGTGCCAGTGGCTGTGGAAAACGGGTCATTGCCAAGACCATCCATAATGCTGGTGCATCATCAGATAAGCCTTTCATCACCATTAACTGCGCTACTACTGGTGAAGATCAACTCAAAAAAACTCATCGCTTGGCCGAAGAGGGCAACATCGGCAGCTTGTTTCTGAGTAACATTGACGAGCTACCTATGGTTCTCCAAAAAACGATGTGCAACTTAGTCAAAGACAAATCATTGCGCTGCGTTGCCTCGGCAAAGACTGATTTAAAAGAGCGTTGCGAGCAAGATGAATTTCGTGAAGACCTTTTATTTGCCATCAGCGTCGTTACCATTAAGGTGCCTGCTCTGCGTGAGCGTAGCTCTGATATCCCCCAACTTACAGACTACTTTTTGGACCGTTTTTCAGCGGAACTTGGGATTCAGGTGGAGATTTCCCCTGAGGGCATGAACGCACTCATATATTACGATTGGCCTGGAAATGTTCGCGAACTTAAAAATACACTCTATCAAGCATCTATATTGGTGGACCCTGAGACCCTGATTTCCGCAGCTATGCTAGGCTTGGCCTCTGAAGATCGCACTGATACTCAGGTCGTGCATAAAAATGGTTCCGTAATCCCGGCCGCTACGCATTTATCTTTGGAAGATTATTTTATTAACTTTGTATTAGATAATCAGGCTCATATGTGCGAAACAGCACTAGCGGAAAAACTAGGTATTAGCCGCAAGAGTCTTTGGCAACGCCGCAGAAAATTGGGCATAAGCAGGAGCAAGGCGTGATCACATGCGTGATTTTTGAAGACTGAATTTCAAGCTTGACCTCACACAATAACCACTGGTGCCTCGTTCAAGGGTAAATAGTTCAGTAATCACTTGATGTAATTTCATTTTTACTTAAAATGGCCCTACTAGGCCAATTGCCTGGATAATAATAACAATAAATAATAATATTTGATTGCGAGGGTTCGATAGGCTCAGGCCTTAAGGCTCATTGAAAGGGAATGTCGAAAGGCATTCCCTTTTTACTACCTGATCAATCACTGATAGAGCTGCCGAGATGCACCCTCTTGCCAATAAGTCGCATCTATCTTGCCATCATCTGCTAAACTCTTGCTTTAAAGTAGCCCACTGGTAAACCATAAATGCTTGAACGCATTATTAAATTTTTTGACAAAAAACAATCTCAATCTGATTTTTCAGATCGAACTGTCTTCGACGCTAGACAATATGGTCTCACGCCTAAAATGATTAGTCGCAATGCGCATCAAGTGGTGGAAACACTTCAAAATGCTGGGTTTGAGGCCTATGTTGTCGGTGGTTCCGTCCGCGATCTTTTGTTGGGGTTAAAACCAAAAGATTTTGATGTCGCCACCAATGCAGAACCAACTGAGATTAAATCACTATTTCGGCGCTCCAGAATCATCGGCCGACGATTCCAGATAGTCCATGTTCAATTCAGCCGCGAGCTAATCGAGGTTACAACCTTTCGCTCAAATCAAGATAGCGATATTAAAGCATCGAAAAAGAACGCACCCCTTCGACAGCAAAGTAAGAGCGGTATGTTAACGCGAGACAACGTGTTTGGCTCAGTCACCGACGATGCAGAGCGAAGAGACCTTACAGTTAATGCGCTTTATTACGATCCCAGTGACAATACTATTCACGATTTCACTGACGGCCTAAAGGATATAAATAAACGTACCATACGTATGATTGGCGACCCCGCAACACGCTTTCGAGAAGACCCAGTGCGCCTTCTTCGTGTAGCGAGATTTACCGCAAAGCTTGGATTCAGTATCGAACCACGCACAGCTAAACCAATGAGTAAGCGTGCCCGTGATCTTGCTCATATCTCCCCACCACGATTTTTTGACGAAACGCTTAAACTCTTCATGAGTGGCAATGGTGCCTCAACATATAAGCTGCTTTGCGATCACCAACTGTTCGATCAACTTGTTCCTCAAGTTGCTCATTTAATCAAAGATGGCAGCAATAATGCTGCTAAGTTAATAGAACAAGCTTTTATTAATACTGATATTCGTATTAGCTCGAACAAAAGAGTGACCCCTGCATTTATCTATGCCGCCTTACTATGGCCAGCTGTTGAAAAGCTCGCAGCATATTATACTGATCGAGGTAGTTCTCCGACTTACGCCCTAAGCAAAGCTGCAGGTGAAGTGATCGCTAAGCAAATCTCGGTGACGGCGATTCCTCGTCGTTTTACTATGCCAATGCGCGAAATATGGGACTTACAGTTACAGCTGCCACGGCGTGGTGGACATCGCGCCAAACGCTTATCAGAAAATCCACGTTTTCGTGCAGCCTATGACTTTATTTTATTGCGTGAGCAGGCTGGGGAAGATTTAGCCGGGCTCGGTGATTGGTGGACCCAGTATCAAGAAGCTGACGAAGAGCAGAAACTGAAAATGTCCGAGTTAATAAGTAATACCGGCAATAGAAGGCGCCGCAGCAGACGCCCGCGACATAAAAAGGATTCCAAAGACTAATGCAAATGGTCTACATTGGTTTGGGTAGTAACCTTAGTGGAACGATGGGTGAACCAAAAGAGCAACTTGAGCAAGCCCTCAAAGCCCTAGAAAATCATAGCCAAATAACACTGGTGAACGTTTCTTCTAACTATAAAACTAAAGCCATTGGTCCTGGGTCTCAACCTGACTATATCAATGCTGCAGCGCTGATAAAGACACAGCTTGAACCACTAGCGTTACTAGATCAGTTACAGCTTATCGAGCAAAAACATGAGAGAGAGCGATCTATTCACTGGGGCGCAAGAACCCTTGATCTGGACATGCTTATGTACGGTACTCTGACGATAGAAATGCCAAGACTTACCATCCCCCACCCCAGAATAAGAGATCGCGCCTTTGTCTTGGCGCCTCTTTTAGACCTTGATCCAAATTTATCGCTCCCTGAAGGCCAAAGTATCGCCAAACTCTTGGCAAACTGTCCTGAGCAGGGTATCTTTAAGCTGTAGGTTTTTATCCTAAGAGTATCTGAGGTTAACCGTGGAAGAGAGTCTGTTTAAGAATCTAGATATTGAAATTTCGGCTGCGTCGCTACCTAGTTATATAGCTGTTGAAGGCCCTATTGGCGTTGGCAAAACAACTTTAGCAAAACGCCTAGCCACTTCATTTAATTATGAAACATTGCTTGAAGAGGCAGAAACAAATCCATTTCTCGAGCGGTTTTACCGAGACCGTCGCACTCATGCACTACCCGTTCAGTTACATTTTTTGTTTCAAAGAATGCAAAAACTACAAGCCCTGCGCCAAGGCGATATCTTTCAGCAAGTTCGTGTATCGGATTTTTTAATCGAAAAAGACCCCTTATTTGCTAGAGTGACCTTGGATGACGATGAATATCGTCTTTACCAAACGGTTTACGATAATATTATTACTGACCTCCCAAAACCAGACCTCGTTATTTACTTACAAGCGCCCACCTCTACTCTTTACAAACGTGTTCAAAAGCGCGGTAATGCCATTGAAAAACCCATTGAACAATCCTACTTACAACAACTCAATGATGCCTATACTCAATTTTTCTATCATTATGATGATACTCCCTTATTAATTGTTAATACCTCCGTTATCAATTTATCGAAGGGCGAAGATGACTACCAAAATCTGGTGAGATATATATTGCAGACTAAATCGGGTCGGCACTACTACAATCCGCATTCCCTTGAAGGGAAACTCGCCTTGTCATCGTAGCCGAAACTAAGTACTGTTGCCGACCCTACCAAGCCAGAGGAGTTAGTAAGTGATGAAAACGATCTCCATCAGTAGTTTAAATGGAATGAAAATGGACGGCGAAAAATTCGCCGCCATTACTGCTTACGACTATACCTTTTCACGGCTTATCGAAAATTCAGGCATTGAAGTATCACTGGTTGGTGATTCATTGGGTAATGTGATCCAAGGGAGAGATAGCACCATACCCGTAACGGTTGATGAAATGGCCTACCACACAGCAGCTGTAAAACGAGGCAATAATCGATCTTTACTCATTGCCGACATGCCTTTTATGTCCTATTCCACCGAAGTTAAAGCACTAGATAATGCCGCTATATTAATGCAGGCCGGAGCCCAGATGGTTAAGGTAGAGGGCGGAGAATGGCTCGCTGATACGATTTACTTATTAAGTGAAAGAGGGATCCCTGTTTGTGGCCATGTGGGCCTAACGCCTCAGTCTGTCCATAAACTTGGTGGCTACAAAGTGCAGGGTAAAGAAGACCAAGCCGCTAATCAGATGATCGAAGACGCTCAAATTCTAGAAGAAGCCGGCGCTGATTTGATTGTTGTCGAATGCGTGCCGTCTAAACTCGGTGCTAATCTATCTGCGGCGCTGTCTATTCCAGTGATTGGCATTGGTGCAGGTCCCGATACCGACGGGCAGGTGCTGGTATTACATGATATGTTGGGTATTTCTCAGCGACTCCCTCGCTTTACTAAAAACTTTCTTGATGACAATAATACTATTCAAGAAGCTATCACCGCCTATGGCAATGAAGTAAGAGAGGGCACCTTCCCATCAAAAGAACATTGCTTTAAATAGCAAGGATATTCTATATGAGTCAAAATAATTCGATCTATGACTTTGGCATTAAGACCAGTGATGGAGAGACTAAAGCGCTGGATGACTATCGCGGAAAGGTATTGCTTATTGTTAATACCGCTAGCAAATGCGGCTTTACTCCGCAATATACTGGCTTGCAGGCGCTTCATGATAAATACTATGAGCAAGGCCTAGTTACCATTGCCATGCCCTGCAACCAATTTGGCGCTCAGGAACCAGGCAGTGATTCCACTATTCAAGAATTCTGTCAACTTAACTACGGGCTGAGTTTTCCTGTCATGGCAAAAGTGGATGTCAACGGAAGTGACCAGCACCCTCTTTATCGCTACCTAACCAAACAAGCTGGAGGTTTGATAACTGACAGTATTAAATGGAACTTCACCAAGTTTCTAGTAGACCGAGAGGGCAATGTCAAAGAACGGTTTGCACCGACAACCAAACCTAACGCCATTGAAAAGCATATCGAGAATTTGCTTTAGCAAACACCTAAACTCTTACTTGTCTAGATTATCTAATTTAGCGAAGTAGGCTTTTGCCGCACGATTAACCTTAGGTGACAAATAAAGCGCAGAGATCATGGTGGGAATTGCCATTGTCGCGTAGGTCGCCAAGATCAAACCGTTGACTATATCCATAGACACAACCGCACCACCCACAAGCAAAGCTATATAGATTGGGGAATACCAATACTGACGTTTCGATCCGAACAAGAAACCCATGCATTTCACTCCATAGAACCACATGGTAACCATGGTGCTAAAACTCAGTAAACCGACCATAACCAACAACAGGTATGTACCTGTCACTGGAAAGACCTGCTCGATCGCTCGAGCCGTTAGCGTCACGCCCTGAACCCCAGCGTCGGTTTCCCAGACACCGGTAAGCAAAATAATTAAAGCAGTGCAGGTGCAGACCACCAGGGTATCAATCACCGGCCCAACCATCGCAACTATTCCTTCACGAATAGGCTCCGCTGTCTTTGCCGCGCCATGAGCCAACGACTCAGTGCCAATGCCTGCCTCATTGGAGAATGCACCACGACGCACGCCAATCAAAATAACTGCGCCTATGGAGCCTCCGGCAGCAGCCTCGCCGGTAAAGGCATCGGTCACTATCAATAACAACGTTGCCGGAATATCAGCGGCAAAGGCATACAATACAGAGACAGTCATAAAGAGGTACAACAGCACCATTGAAGGAACCAAACGCACGGTTAGACGACCAATTCGCTCTATGCGACCAATAATCACTAGACTGACCAAAATTGCCACCATTGAGCTGGCCACAAGGTCAAACGTGAAGTGTTGATCAGGACTCGCCCAGCCAGCTGGAATTGCAACGACGTCGCGCAATAATTGAATAAATTGATTAGCTTGAAAAATAGGCAATGCGCCAATGAGACAGGCACCAGCAAACAAGGCTGCCAAAGGGTACCAGCGTTTACCCATACCCTCCATGATTACGTACATGGGTCCGCCATGTAATATTCCTGAGGAATCTTTTCCCCGATACATCACGGCAAGAGACGCGGTATAAAACTTTGTTGCTACACCCACAATAGCGGTTACCCACATCCAAAATACGGCCCCCGGACCACCAATACTGATAGCAATAGCTACGCCAGCAATATTACCTAGCCCCAAGGTGCCTGATAGTGCAGTGGAGAGCGCTTGAGAATGAGGGATGTGCCCAGGATCATTGAGATCACTGTATTTGCCACGCAAAAGATCAATCGCATGACCGAAGTAACGGTAGGGTTGAAAGCGCGAATACACCATAAAGAATAGGCCGCCGCCGACAAGTAACACCACCAATGGCGTACTCCACATTATATCGGCCCACGCGTTAAAAAAGTCTTCTAGCTGCTGCAGAGTTACCATAAGCGTGAATTTAGCTCATCCATTTGCGTTTTTTTATTGAGAATTAGTCTTGCTTAAGCGGCTTCACGTACAATACTAAGCTATGACCTATCACTTGAAATCCATTTTCCCGGGCAATTTGCTCTTGCCTCTTGTGGATTTCATGGTCATGGAACTCGACAACTTTCCCCGTTTCTGTGCAAACCATATGATCATGGCCATCACCCTTATCTAGCTCATAAATGGCAGGGCCACTATCGAAATTATGTCGTGTGATGAGTCCAGCCGCTTCAAACTGAGTTAAAACCCGATATACCGTCGCTATGCCAACATCTTCCTGAGCATCACGTAAAGTTTGGTAGATATCCTCGGCGGTCATATGCCAATCAGGGCAGTCCTCTAAAATCTGTAAGATCTTTATTCTGGGCAATGTAACCTTGAGCCCAACCTTTTTTAGTTCTTGATCTTTTTGATTCATGTTTGCTCTTCTTTATAGTGCGCTAATTGGTTATTATCACCCTTACCGACACTAACTGGAAGCCCGTCAATGCGAAAACTTACCCTCAGCCTAATCTTATTGTCTGCACTTAGCTCTGGCTGTAGTTGGATTAAATTTCCTGGCGTGCATAAAGTAGATATTCAGCAAGGTAATATTCTCGACCAAGGCATGATTGATAAGCTATTGCCAGGTATGACTAAATCGCAGGTCAGGTTTGTCCTAGGCACGCCTTTAATTTCGGATACATTTAATCAAGGTCGGTGGGATTACATTTATCGCCGAGTCTCTCCATCTGGAGAGAAAACCGAAGAGAACGTGACTATTTACTTTGACAACGAAGGTAACCTAGAACGCCTTACTGGCGACTATACACCAACAAATTCATCGTTAGAATGACCACCACAGAAACAGCATTTCTATAAAAAATCAAACCTTTTGCTTGCTTTTAGCTTGCTCGGCTCGGCGGCGGCGAATTTCTTTTGGGTCTAATAGTAAGGGCCGGTAGATCTCTACCCTATCTAATGCCTTAAGTTCATACGTATCTGCACTGGCGAGCCCTTTGGCTCCTAATACCTGCGAAAATATTCCCACCTTACTTGTCGCCAGATCGATTTCAGGAAATTTATCCAACACACCAGATTGTCTTATAGCGTCCATAGCGGTGGTGCCCTGAGATACTGCAATCTCAAGCAAAACCTGCCCGTTAGGCAATGCGTAGGCAACTTCGACAGTCATCATGGGCGAATCTTCAGTCATTTTTAGCACCATAGACTTGGTTAGCTCGCTGACACAAAGAATCTACCAAATTGTTTGCAACCCCCGAAAAAAGATTGGATGCCGCAAAACTTAATCCCCTGCTTTTGAAATCAAATTCTAAATCTAGCTCCACTTTACAGGCACTTTCTGTTAGCGCCGTAAATACCCAGTCGCCTCGAAAGGTTTTAAAAGGCCCATCTTCCAGCGTCATTTTTATGTGCGAAGGCTCCTGTAACTGATTACGCGTCATTAGACTAAGACTCACCCCTGCTTTTTTTAAATCCAGCCGCGCAAGCATCGTCAGGCCTGTATGTTCAAACACCTCTACGCCGCAACAGCCATTCATAAAAGAGGGATAATTAGACACGTCATTGACTAGATCATACATTGCACGATCAGAGTGAGATACTAATGCCGACCGCTTAATTCTAGGCACCTAATAACCCCTATCAGACGAAAAATTTATCGTAAACACCCATCATAAATACTACTGCAATGGCAACCGGAGCAATATACCTGATGGTCATCTGCCACAACGCTAACAATTGCGGCGACGTGCCCTCCATCTCAACATTAATTACATCCTTTTTAAGCACATAACCCACAAACAAAGTAATAAGTAACCCGCTTATCGGTAGCATAATATTAGCGGTAAGAAAGTCTAGAAAATCGAAAAAATTAAACCCAGCTACCTTGTAGTCCGCCCAAATGTTGAACGAGAACACACTCCCTAAACCCAACACCCATGCCGTACCAGCGATGACAATATTAGCGCGAGCTCGTCCTATACTTTTTGCTTCCATTAACCAAGCGACGCAGGGCTCTAGCAGCGATATAGCCGAGCTCCATGCTGCGATTGATACTAAGACAAAGAAAATCGCCCCAATTAAGAGTCCTCCAGGCATGCTGCCAAAGGCGACCGGCAGACTAATAAACATCAAGCCTGGGCCCTCGGTAGGCTCAATTCCAGGGGTAGCAAAGACAATGGAGAAGATAATAAGGCCAGAGATAATAGCCACCAAACTGTCGAACAAAGCCACAATCAAAATGGTCTTACCAATATTGGCATTCTGCGGCATATAAGCGCCATAGGCCATAATTGCCCCCATACCGATACTTAGCGTGAAGAAAGCTTGACCCATGGCTTCTAAAATACCGCGCCAGGTCAATGCATCTAAGTCAAAACTAAACAGAAAGTTTACGGCGGCGCTAAAATTACCCTTTAAAATACTAAACACCAACAGTAATAAGAGCATCACAAACAACAACGGCATCAAAGTCTCAACGGCGATTCCAAGGCCCTTTTTAACACCACCCACAACGACAGCCACACAAAGAACCATAAAGACAGATTGCCACATGATCAATCGACTTGGGTCAGACCGCAACTCTGAAAATTTAGCGCTGGCCGCAGCACCATTAATACCCTGTAAATCGCCAGAGGAAATGAGGAAAATGTAATCTAAAGCCCAACCAGCAATAACAGAATAGAATGACAATATGAGCATACCCGCGAGCACACCAAGCCATCCGACGACTTGCCACTGAGCATTGGCGCCACTGTCGCTAACCGCCTCACGCATAGAATTAATGGGACTCTGACGCCCATGTCGTCCAATTAAAACCTCTGCCATCATCACAGGAACGCCAATTAATAAGATGCACCCCAAATAAACCAGAACAAATGCGCCACCGCCATTACTGCCAGCAACATAGGGAAATTTCCACATATTCCCAAGTCCAACTGCGGATCCAGTAGCTGCCATGATGAATGTCCAGCGACTAGCCCAAGCCCCATGCATTCCTTTTTGCTGCAATCCCATAAGAGTATCTCCATTAGACCAAACGAAATTGTACTCACTCGCCACCAACTAACCTAATCCTTGACCCATCTATTTGTTATTTAGGGGCAATTAGCAATAATTCATGACAAAAGACAGGTGCAACGTATAATTCATCCCATGACTAAAAAAACGCCCAAGCAAAAATCAAGCACCATCGCGCTAAACAGAAAAGTGAAGCACGACTACTTTATCGAAGAGAAATTCGAGGCCGGTCTAGTGCTGCTGGGTTGGGAAGTCAAAAGCCTACGTGAAAGCAAAGTTAACCTCACCGACACCTACGTATTTATCCGCAATGGCGAAGCCTGGTTAATCGGCACAAACATCACACCCCTTTTGTCAGCCTCCACTCACTTTGTTACTGATGCTAAGCGAACGCGCAAGTTATTACTTAATCATCGTGAGCTGCAAAAACTTGAAGAGGGCGTTAATCAAAAAGGCCACACCGCTGTTTGCACTGCACTGTATTGGAAAAACCACCTAATTAAGTGTGAGATCGCTCTTGCCAAGGGCAAGGCGTCCTATGACAAACGCATGGACGACAAGGAACGTGACTGGAATCGCCAAAAACAGCGTCTAATGCGCCACTCCTGAACGACTGACGCAGTCAAAAGATGCCCATCCGCCGGAGCTGCTATATTTAAAGCTGTTAAAGGATAAAAACATCAACAAACAACCCAGATTAACAAATACCGCAACCGATGGTCCTGCTCTCATACTTGAGGGCCTGAGGATGCTCTGGCGCCCAGATATTCGCTGGTTGGTAATTATGCCGTTGCTGATAAATATTATATTATTTTTGTCTGCCACAGGGTTTGCGACGCAGTGGCTACAAGACTGGATAACTACCATCACTACGTCTATTCCAGAATGGTTGCAGTGGCTGGCGTGGATAATTTGGTTTTTATTTGCGATCTTGGCGATGGCTATTTATGCCTTTAGCTTTACTCTTTTAGCCAACTTAATTGGTTCACCCTTTTATGGGGTAATTGCCCAGCGAGTGATAGCTACGGAGGCTAACAGCACCGTAGGGTCTACTAGCGCTGCCGCGTCTGCGTGGCAGAGTGTGGTTAGAGAGGTGCAGTTGATTGTCTATTTTGTGCCGCGAACGCTGGGAGTTGGGGTTGTTGCTTTAATCCTGAGTTTTATCCCAGTGGTAAATTTACTAGCGCCAATCATTGCGGCAAGCTGGGCGGCTTGGTGCTTGTGTTTACAGTATTTAGATTATGCTGCGGACAGTGAAGGCGTTGCCTTTGTAGATTTACGAAATAAGGTTAGCGCAAATCGGCTAAGTTCAATGGGTTTTGGAGTTTCCACCATGGTAGCATCTGCGGTGCCGGTGGTTAATCTGGTAATATTGCCAGCATCGGTGGTTGCCGGCAGCCTATTATGGTGCCGACAGCATCGCGATATTGGTTAGAGCGCGGTTTCTTCTGGCGCGTCTTTTACAGCTGCGTCTCCTTTAGATTTAGTTTCTTTCAGCGCTTTTGCTGCAGTTTCTGTCTGCGCTTTTATTTTAGAGGCTTCGACTTTCGGCACATCTGATTTAGGATCACTCGCAGGCTTTTTCTTGACCGGGGGCCTGGCTGTTACCACTGGCTGAATCAGGCTTTCTTCAGGCATGGTGCATGGCAATTTCATGTCTAATAGTTTTTCTATGGGCTCTAACAGAAAAGCATCATCTTCGCAGGCAAAACTAATTGAGATACCAGTCTTACCGGCGCGGCCTGTGCGACCAATACGATGCACGTAATCTTCCGGCTCTTCTGGCAGGGTATAGTTAATAACATGACTGACACCATCTACATGAATACCACGGCCTGCAACGTCGGTTGCAACCATGACTTTTAAAGCACCAGACTTGAACGAGTCGAGTGCTCTCATGCGACGGTTTTGAGGTACATCACCGGATAACAGTCCTACTTTGAAACCCTGCCTTTTGAGCTTTTCATGAAGGGTGCGGCAAATGTCTCTTCGATTGGCAAAAACCATGACGCTTTCAACATTGTCGCCCAATAATATGTTGTTCAAGACGGTGAATTTTTCTTTGGCAGTGGTAATTAATACCTGCTGGTCAACGGTATCAGTAGCGACTCGGTCAGCACCAATTTCAACAGTCACTGGTTTGTCTGTCCAGGTTTCAGACAGCCGCAGCACTTCGGGCGTAAAGGTTGCCGAAAATAACAGCGACTGACGATCTTCGCGCTTGGGCGTTAAGTTGACTAGACGACGCACCTGCGGAATAAAGCCCATATCAAGCATGCGATCTGCTTCGTCGATGACCAACACCTCAACGCGATCAAGATAGATATCTCGGTTATTAGCAAAGTCTAGCAACCTACCAGGGGTGCCCACCAAAATATCGCAGTCATGCTTCTGCATTTTTTGCAGCTGCTTACCATAGTCCATACCGCCGACCAGTGTGTGTGCGGTTAGCTTGGTATGTTTTAACAGTTGCGTGGCGTCATCGCCAATTTGGATGGCGAGTTCTCTTGTTGGTGCCAAAATTAGGGTTCTAGCTTCACCGAGAAAACGCAGGTCTTCTACGGGATGATTGATTAAATCAGTAATAATATTGATTAAAAATGCTGCCGTTTTACCGGTACCAGTTTGTGCTTTACCCACAATGTCATGGCCATTAAGCGTATGCGGCAGCGAGGCGGCCTGGATAGGCGTGCAGTATTCAAAACCCGCATCTTGAATGCCTCGCATCAAGTCATTGGGTAAGTCGAAATCGTGGAATCGAGCCTTACCTTTTTCAGGTGAAACTTTAAACTGCGCAAGATCCCAAGGTTTGCTGTTGCGATCTCGACCTCGAGTAGTTGGCTTCTTTTTCTGCTCAACAGCAACATCAGCTGTCTCAGCAATAGGTGTTTCTAGTTTTTGTTCAGTCAAGGTTATTTACACTGTAATTTACAGAAATTTATTAGGCTATTAATAATTCAGCCTTTCGCGGTCGCGGAGTGTAGCAGAATTGTTATTTACTCGCTGATAATAAATATCATCCCTATCGAGACTTGCCGCGCGTCTCTTAATTGCGGCAAAGCTGGAAATTTAACTTTCTTTGAATTGATCATTCAAGGAAGATAGACCCTTACATAGAAAAAGATACCTCAATGTCCACTCTAGCACCCCATTCAGTAATATCTCAGCCAAGGTTTAGTGATAATGCACGAATACTATTGCGATTGGCCGCGCCTTTAATAATGGGCCAGATAGCGGTGGTTGGGATGACCGTCACCGATATCTATATGGGTGGTCAGGTGGATGCAGATACCTTAGCCGCATTGCAACTCGGCGGAAGCGTCTGGTCAATGATCAATTTGATGGTGATCGGCATTATGATTGCCAATAGCCCTATCATAGGGAACTTTTGGGGTGCTGGGCAACCGGAGAAAATACGCTTTCAGTTTCAGCAAGTTCTCTGGTTATCCCTGCCGCTGGGTATAGCGGTCATTAGTGCTGTTTTATTGGGTGTCCGCTTGGTCAGTCAGCTAGATATTTCTGCAAATGTGTACCGCATAACTGTTGGCTATCTTTATCCTTTTTTAATCACTGGCTTTATATTTCCTGCGTTCTTTGCATTCCGCACCACGTTCGAGGGTATAGGTGATACCAGGCCAGTAGTTGTCTTTAATAGCGCAGCTTTTATTTTGAATGGTGTCCTTGATTACGCCCTAGTCTTTGGTAAGTTTGGACTCCCCGCCTTAGGCGGCATAGGCGCCGCTTGGGCAACGGTCGTCGTTATGATCTTTTTAATAACCTGTATGGCGCTCTATGCTCGCCATTCAACAACCCTGAAGAGCCTCCACCTCTATCAGAAATTTGCCGCACCTAATCTTAAAGCTATGGCAGATACGCTACGCTTAGGAATCCCTATTGCCCTTAACATAGCAGCAGAATTTAGTTTTTTTGCCGTTATTCCGTTTATGATCGCTCACCTAGGTTCGGAAATGTTGGCGGCTCATGCTATCACGACTAATATTGACTCACTCGCCTTTATGGTGCCACTAGGTATTGCCCAAGCGCTCACTATTAAAATTGCTCACGCACAAGGAGGAGGAAACCCCCATGAGGCGAGAATGATATGTTTAGTGGGGTTTAAACTGGTTTTAATGCTTGCCCTTATAACCAGCTCTTTAAAGGTTTTACTGCGCAACGATATAGCCTCACTTTTCAGCGCAGATCCAGGCGTACAAATCATTGCAGCCAACTTGTTTTTCTTTGCCGCTACCCTCGGCTTAGTAGACTGCCTACAAATGGCTTGCAGTGGTGCGCTGCGCGGTTATAAGGACGCTAGAATACCTCTGGTTATTCAAGTCATCGCCTTTTGGGTGATTGCATTTCCTATCGCTTACAGTATTGCGTTAACCGACTTTTGGGGGCCACCATTAGGTATCTATGGCTTTTGGATAGGCACGGTTATTGCGGCGTCTATTGCTGCCACCTGCTTAATTTACAGATGGAATCTAGTATCGAAAAATGAAATACGTAAACTTAGTCAGTCTGAGGAAGACAACCCAGTGTAAGGCGCTCAAGGTCGTTGTGATCAATATGGGTTCCTATGGCTGTAAATCCCGCCGTAGCGAATAAATTCCGTACTGCGGCTCCCTGCTGATAACCATGCTCTACCAAAAGCCAGCCATTAGACCTCAAGTACCTCGGGCTTTGCCCAATCACTATTTTCAAATCATTTAATCCATCATGGCCAGAAACCAGCGCGGTAGCAGGCTCAAAACGCACATCCCCCTCGGAGAGATGGGGATCATCGAGTTCGATATAGGGCGGATTACTAATAATTAAATGGTATTGCGGTGCGGAGATCGATCCGGGAACCTGACTAAACCAATCACTCTGATAGATACTGACATTGTCTAACTGACAATGCTGTCGATTAATCTCGGCTAAATTCACGGCCGCTATTTGTGAATCTACCGCAGTCAGCTGCCAATCATTGCGCTCACTAGCCAATGCTAGGGCTATTGCACCCGTACCCGTGCCTAAATCAAGAACACGGGCAGCGTCAGGGACATTCAACCCTAGTGCGATTTCAACTAATAACTCAGTTTCAGGCCGAGGAATTAGAGTACCTGGCGTGACTTTTAAGTCTAATGTCCAAAATCCTTGGCGACCAATAATAAAGGCAATCGGTTCACCTGTCAGTCGACGTGCAAAAAGGGTTTCGAACTGTTTAATCTGAGCTGCTTCAGGTTTATGATCAGGCCAAGTTTTAAGCCAGGTCCTATCAACATCCAGCGCAAAACTAAGTAACAACTCAGTATCCAGCAGAGCTGTGTCACTCACACTTTGCAGTTGATCACTGTACTGTAAAAGCCCAGTAACAGAATTTATAAGAGACATTGACCCACCATTACTGGGCCAGTTGCGCTAACTGTTCTGCCTGAAATTCATTAACCAAAGGCTCCACAATTTCGCTGAGAGAGCCTTCCATAATCTCATTCAGCTTATATAAAGTAAGGTTTATTCGATGGTCCGTTACTCTTCCTTGAGGGAAGTTATAGGTCCGAATTCGCTCTGAACGATCACCACTGCCGACCAAATTTTTACGTTGATCTGACTGTTCTTGAGCAGTCGCATCATCCTGTGCTGCGGTTAACCGAGCTTGCAATACTGACATCGCTTTAGCTCGGTTTTTATGTTGTGAGCGCTCGTCCTGACACTCAACCACTAACCCTGTTGGTAAGTGCGTTAAGCGAATGGCTGAGTCGGTTTTGTTAACATGCTGGCCCCCAGAGCCAGAGGCTCGGAAAGTATCAACGCGCAGGTCACCCTTATTGATTTCAATAGCATCTTTCTCATCGGCTTCTGCCATAATCGCTACAGTGCAGGCTGAGGTATGGATTCGCCCCTGCGACTCTGTGTCGGGAACTCGCTGTACGCGATGGGCTCCAGATTCAAACTTAAGCTTGGAGTAAACGCCCTGACCAACCACCCTGACAATAATTTCCTTATAACCACCATGATCGCCCTGATTTTCACTGATCACCTCAACCTTCCAGCGATTAGATTCTGCGAACTTGCTATACATACGAAACAAATCGCCAGAAAAAATAGCTGCCTCATCACCACCGGTGCCAGCTCTAATTTCCAAAAAGACATTTTTACCGTCGTTGGGATCTTTTGGTAAAAGCAGACGCTGTAAATCAAGCTCTAGCAATTCCAATTGTGCTTGGCTCTCACGTACTTCTTCGTTCGCCATCTCTCGCATATCAGCATCGCTGTCTTTGAGTAGGTTCTTAGCTTCGTTGATATCAGACATAACCTGCTGAAAACTAAGGTAGGTCTTTACTACCGGTTCAAGCTCGGCATATTCTTTAGACAGTTCTCTATACTTATCTTGATTTGCGATAGTTTCAGCATCGCTTAACAGCGCGCCAACTTCTTCATGCCGCTGAGCAAGCAAATCTAGCTTACCTAAAATTGATGCTTTCATTCAGTTTTAAAGCCTTGGTTATGATTAATCAATTGAGTCACTGATGGCGCCTCAATGTTTCTTCTTGCTTAAGTCAAACAGCTCATTGGTCACATGAATGGCGTCTTCACGACCCTCTTCACCGGCCTTCGCTAGTCGCTTGGTGGGTTTGTGTAGTAGTTTATTGGTCAAATTGCGCGCCAAGGTATTAATTACTTCCACTGAATCCTGGCCTTTTTTTAGTGACGCAAGAGCTCTTTCTACCTCATCATCACGAATAGTTTCGACACTGCTACGAAATGCACGGATTGTATCCACCGCAGCCAACGCGCGATTCTGCCTAGACCAACTCTCAACTTCTTCATCAATAATTTGCTGAGCTAAGTCAGCAGCTGAGCTTCTCGCACGAATATTATCCTGAACTACCTCTTCCAAATCGTCCACTGTATACAGGTAAACATCTGGCAACTCTTCAACTTCGGGTTCTATATCTCTTGGCACCGCTATATCAACCAAAAACATCGGCTTATATTTGCGATGTCTCAGGGCCGATTCCACCGCACCTTTGCCCAGTATAGGTAACTGGCTAGCGGTGGAAGAAATGATAATATCGGCTTTGGGTAAAAAGTCATGTATGTCAGACAACAAAATAACGTCAGCAGAATAATCTTCACCCAATTGTTGAGCTCGACTTAACGTCCTATTGGCCACAGTCATACGCCCAATATTCTTTTCTTTAAGATGTTTTGCAACAAGATCGATGGTTTCTCCAGCACCGATTAGTAACGCATGAGCATCACTGAGGTTACTAAATATTTGCGCGGCCAAACTGACCGAGGCATAGGCAACAGAAACCGGATTTTTGCCGATGGCAGTTTCAGATCGCACTCGTTTGGCCGCTAAAAAAGATTGCTGAAAGGCCTGATTAAGCGATGTGGATACGGTGCCTGCTTCACGCCCCACGGCATAGGCCGATTTTATCTGTCCAAATATTTGAGGTTCACCCAGTACAAGCGAGTCCAGCCCACTAGCGACACGCATCATATGGCTGATGGCCTGATTATCTCTATGGCAGTAATAGCACTCTTGGAGTTGATTTAGCTCAACACCCTTCGTGACCGCCAGCCAATCCAGTAACTGCTCATCGCTGCAATCGCCTTGCAGATAAACCTCAGTGCGATTACAGGTTGATAAAAGTGCTATTTCCTGGACGTCTAATTTAGAACGAGCATCTTGCAAAGACGAAACCACTATTTCAGGGGCGAACGCAATCTGGCCGCGGAGATCCACAGATGCCGATTTATGATTGATGCCGAAAGCCAAAATACCCATAGCAGTCAGAAAACGTTCCTTTTTTGCAAGCGTAAGGCTTATTAAGCCCCATTAACGTTATCGTTGCGAGATGCTAATTTTACACGACTATCTTGTTGGATAGGAATTTATAGAACAATGTTTTATCAGCAATAAGCTAAATTAAAGAAACTTTGATACTAGCAATTGTTTTAGACTCTGTTATCTAAGAGAATAGCAGTATGAATAACTTATCTAGAGTCACCTTAATACTGCTCTCCTTTGCCATCGCAAGCTGCGCTGCGACGACCCCGTCCATCGACGACACGTTAACGATTGTTAGCGTACAGTCGAATGAAACCCAGCCTGAATCCGTCGAGCAACAGATCAAATCCATTGCCATTGATACTCTTTACGACCTCTTAGTCGGCGATGTTGCTCTAGGCCGCAATCAATTTGACATAGCACTTGATAATTATAGCCGTCAGGCACGACTAACCTCTGATAAAGAGGTCATTGCACTAGCCCATCGAATTGCCGAATATGTACGTAACCAAACTCTGCTGATGGAGATGGCTCTTTTATGGGTAGACACTTCTCCGAATGACCCCGAGGCGCATAAGGCTGCTCTTCAAGCTTATCTAAACCAAGGAAATGCGGAGTCTGCACTCACGCACGCTAGTTGGCTTTATCAATATCACGATGATTTAGATTCCTTACTATTAGTCACGACCACCACCTTCGACTCGCCAAACCAAATAGTCAGTCTGATTGATTCCGTGAAAAAGTTGCCTTTTAGTCCTGAAAAACAAGCTTACACTCGCCTTCTAACCGCTGTACTTGAGCAGAAAAACGGTCAACTTAAAGAATCAGAGCGCGAGACTAGGGCATTTTTAGCCGCAGTACCCGCCGATCAACGCGGACTACTGTTGCTATCTCAACTACTACATCAGCAGAACCGCAGCGAAGAAAGCATCAAATTACTAAGCAAAGCACTAAAAGATAAACCAAAAAATAGGCCACTCCGTCTCCAATATGCACGCTTTTTGGCCGCCAATACCCCCGATAAAGCGATCGCACAATTTGAAATTTTGCGCGCCGACAACCCGAAAGATCAGGAAGTAAACTTTTTACTCGCATTAATGCAGCTTAGCGACGGTAACATTACTGCTGCTGAAGAATTACTTGAACAAGCATCTGCCAAGCCAAGTTTACGGTCCGATGCGCAATATCATTTGGGAGTCATCTCTGAACAAAAAGAAGATATAGCTGGCGCAATGAGTCATTACACTCAGGTTCGTTTTGGTCGCAACTACGTTGCCGCGGCATCGCGTTTAAGTGCACTGCTAGCTAAACATCGAAGCATGAGTCAAGCACAACAGTACCTGCAACGCATGCGCTCCAGCCAACCCACGCAGGCGGTAATACTGTTCCAAGTCGAATCCAACTTACTGCTCAACGCTCAAAAACCATCTCAAGCGTTAGTCGTTCTATCCTCAGGACTGGATTATTTCCCTAATGATCCTCAACTACTTTATGCGCGTTCGATGGTCGCTGAGCAACAGGATGATTTTGCCTTAGCCGAACAGGACTTGCGTGCGATATTAGCGCAAGACCAAAACAACGCCACAGTTTTAAACGCATTGGGCTACACGATGATCTTGCATACGAATCGTCGTGAAGAGGCGTTCGAACTAATCACTAAAGCCTACCAACTAGAGCCTAAGGATCCCTCCATTATTGACAGCATGGGCTGGGCGTTATTTAAACTGGGCAAAACGGAACAGGCCCTAGACTTTCTCAAACAAGCCTTTGAGATAATGCCTGACCCTGAAATTGCCGCTCATCTCGGTGAGGTTCATTGGACGCTAGATAATCGCAGAGCCGCTTCCACAATATGGCAGCAGGGCCTGCAATCGGCACCAGACCACAAAGGTATCATTAATACGATGCTGCGCCTCAGCGTTCCTAAGGCGATCGAGCAATGAATTCATCCTTGAGTCCGAGTCGCTGGCTAGGGCGAGGACTTTGTATTTTATTGTTTGTCAGTGGCTGCTCCACTATTCCAAATATCGATTCAACCAGGCAGACATGGCAAGAACACCAAGTGAAAGCCCAGGAAATAGTAAACTGGCATATTAAAGGTAAGTTGGGATTTAAGTCCTCTAATCAAGGAGGCAGTGCCAGTATCGATTGGGTTCAACGCGAAAAGCAATATCAAATTTCCATGAGCGGCCCTTTTGCCTCGGGTCGTGCGACTATAAAAGGTGATGAACGGGTCGCCCAAATGCAACGCGGAAAGCAATACTATAGTGATGCTCCACAGGATCTCGCTTTAAAGCTAACAGGCCTTTCACTGCCCGTGAATGATCTTGTTTGGTGGGCAAAAGGGATACCCTCACCGCATCAGCCTTTAATTAAAAACTTAAAACTTACACCAAATGGTGTTGCGACTGAGTTCGAGCAAGATGGTTGGCAACTCATTTTTTCCAGATACCAAGTTACCGGCCAAGGCAACCTGCCTAACAAAATAATCGGTCAACGAGGACAGCAAAGCTTTACACTAGTCATATCAAGCTGGCGTTTTCCAAGTAACTAACACAAGAGCAAAGATAATTACCGTGAAAACCATATCGACCCTGACCTTACCTTCGCCGGCAAAAATCAATTTGTTTTTACGAATCACTGGCCGACGCCCAGATGGCTATCATAATCTTCAAACGCTATTTCAACTACTGGATTTCGGAGACACCCTGAGTTTTACATCTAATTCTTCAGAGGAAATTACAATCGACTCAGAATTAGCCGGTATTGCTACAAAAGATAATTTAATTTTTCGTGCGGCACTTATATTGCAACAGCATGTCAACACCAAGCACGGCTGTACTATTTCGCTCAACAAAAAACTGCCTATGGGAGCAGGTTTAGGCGGCGGCAGTAGCAATGCAGCAACTACGCTCGTTGCCTTGAATTCCCTTTGGCACTGCGGTCTCCCCTTGATTGAGCTGGCAAAATTAGGCCGTAAATTGGGCGCTGATGTCCCCGTTTTTGTTCTCGGTGAAAGCGCCTTTGGCGAAGGAATTGGCGATCTATTAACCCCAACAAAACTACCTAAACGTTGGTTTTTAGTGGTAACTCCCGATTGTCATGTCCCAACCGCTGAAATTTTTTCAAATCCTCAATTGACAAGGAACTCTTCACCGATCAAAATACGCGCCCTCGCAGGGAAGCAGTACAGGAATGACTGCCAAAGTATGGTTTTAGAACTCTATCCAGCAGTCAAGCAAGTACTGAAATGGATGGAAGACTTTGCTACCCCGTTGATGACAGGGACTGGTGCTAGCGTATTTTGTAGCTTTGATAACCAACTAGAGGCCGAAGAGGCTCTCAGTCAGGTACCAAAGCAATGGAAAGCATTCGCGGCCCAGGGAGTAAATCACTCCCCATTGCATCAACAAATGAGGAAATTTTTTACTGGGGCGTGGCCAAGCGGTTAAGGCAACGGGTTTTGATCCCGTCATCGGAGGTTCGATCCCTCCCGCCCCAGCCATTTTTAACTATCACGAGCAATAGGAATACTGACGTGGCTAGATTAATGGTGTTTACCGGAAACGCAAATCCGGATTTAGGAAATGAAATTGCTCGATCGCTGGGAGTGACTCCAAGTAATGCACTAGTTGGGCTCTTCTCAGACGGCGAAATCAATGTGGAAATTCGCGAGAATGTTCGCGGACATGATGTGTTTATTGTGCAACCTATCTGTGCTCCGACCAACAGAAATCTGATGGAATTGGTACTTATGATTGACGCTCTGCGACGTGCGTCAGCGGGACGAATCACTGCAGTAGTACCCTACTTCGGTTATGCTCGCCAAGATCGCCGGGTAAGGTCAGTGCGAGTCCCTATTAGCGCTAAGGTAGTGGCTGATATGCTTTCAAACGCAGGTGTGGACCATGTCCTCACTGTAGATTTGCATGCTGAGCAAATACAAGGGTTCTTTAACTGTACCGTAGATAATATCTATGGCGCTCCTGTTCTACTGGACCATATTGAACGTCAAAATCATAAAAATTTACAGGTTGTATCACCTGATATTGGTGGTGTTGTTCGAGCTCGTGCTGTCGCCAAACAATTAGGTTGTGACTTAGCCATTATTGATAAACGTCGTCCCTCAGCCAATGAAAGTGAAGTGATGAACCTCATCGGTGAGGTTGCTGACCGTACCTGTGTGCTGGTTGATGACATGGTCGATACTGCCGGCACGTTATGTAAAGCAGCACAAGCACTTAAAGAAAAAGGCGCCAATAAAGTCGTTGCCTATGCAACACATGCCGTACTATCGGGTGCTGCAATCGATAATATTACAAATTCAAAACTCGACGAATTAATTGTCACTAATAGTGTTCCTCTCAGTGAGGAAGCCAAACAGTGCAGTAAAATTAAAGTGCTTCCTATAGGACCACTTCTCGCTGAATCAATACGTCGTATTAGCAATAAAGAATCTATCAGTGCCATGTTTTTATAACAGGTTTTGATGTAACCACCTCATAAAGAGGCTTTTAAACTCCATTACAGGTCTGGTCGCGGTCTGCAATGGCATAACTTTGGAGACTATTATGTCTACTGATTTTACTCTACACGCGAAAGGTCGCGAGGATACAGGGAAAGGTGCGAGCCGCCGCCTGCGTCGTCTGGCCGGAGAAATACCCGCTATTGTCTATGGCGGAAAGAAAGATCCAGCAATGTTGACTCTGTTACATAAAGATGTGGCTAGGGCCTTGGAAAACGAAGCCTTTTACTCACACATTGTCACATTAGATATTGATGGTTCATCTGAAGATGTTATTTTAAAAGACGTACAACGTCATCCTGCTAAGAAACAAATTCTGCACTTGGATTTCTTACGCGTTAGTAAATCAACTAAATTGCATACGAAAGTTCCTCTGCACTTCATTAATGAAGACATCAGTATTGGTGTTAAAACGGGCGGTGGTATTGTTGCGCATACGATGACCGAACTCGACATTATGTGTCTACCAAAAGATCTGCCTGAATATATCGAAGTTGATATGGCAGATATCGATCTTGGCCAGATTGTGCACATCTCAGACATTAAGCTACCTAAAGGTGTTGAGAGTGTTGCATTAAGCTACGGTTCTGATCATGATCTATCAGTTGCTTCAATTCATAAGCCCAAAGCAGCTCCAGTTGACGAAGATGTTCCGGCAGTTGATGCTGATGCTGATGCTGATGGTGATGGTGATGGTGATGGTGATGGTGATGCTACCGAAGGCAGTGATGATAGTGATAAGGGTGCAAGCGAAGAGTAAGCTTCCGTCTTGCCCACCATGAGGCCCTGACATTGGATACACCCGTTGAGTTAATTGTAGGACTGGGAAACCCCGGTCCTACCTACGAACGAACGCGTCACAATGCTGGGGCCGACTTGGTTCTGGATTTGGCAAAATCACTTAATGCCGAACTCAAAATAGAGTCAAAGTTCTTTGGCTATACAGCTAAAGTTACCTTGGATGGACAATCTCTAAGACTCCTAATTCCAAGCACTTTTATGAACCGCAACGGTCAATCAGTGGCGGCAGTATCTCGGTTTTATCAGATTCCTTGTGAACGTATTCTAATCGTCCATGACGAGTTAGACCTACCACCTGGCATTGCTCGGTTTAAAAAAGCTGGTGGTCATGGCGGGCATAATGGATTACGAGATACGATCAAGTGTCTTGGAAATAATAGTGACTTTGCTCGCCTTAGGATAGGTATAGGTCATCCAGGAAATGCCAAACAAGTTGCAGACTATGTATTAAAAAAGGCCTCTCCTAAGGACCAAGATCTCATTAACAACAGTATGGATGATGCTATTCGTTCTCTACCGCTAGCAGTAACAGGCCAATGGGAAAAAGCCATGAATGGTCTTCACTCTGCTGATTAAACCGTACCCGAGTCGTATCGAATACACCAAACAAGCACAAGGATTTTAGAATGGGATTTAACTGTGGCATTGTCGGCCTACCCAACGTTGGTAAGTCAACCCTGTTTAACGCCCTAACCAAGGCGGGCATTAGTGCGGAAAATTTTCCCTTTTGCACCATCGAGCCCAATACTGGCGTGGTTCCCATACCAGATGCGCGCCAAGATAAAATTTCTGTAATCGTTAATCCTGAGCGTGTAGTCCCTACGAGCATGGAATTTGTGGATATTGCTGGGTTGGTTGCCGGAGCATCAAAAGGCGAAGGGCTAGGCAATCAGTTTCTTGCTAATATTCGCGAGACCGATGCTATTGCGCATGTTGTGCGTTGTTTTGAAGATGAAAATGTTATTCATGTTGAAGGTAAAATTAGTCCACCGGATGATATCGACGTTATAAACACGGAACTCGCCCTAGCAGACCTTGAGAGTATCGAAAAAGCCTTATTAAGAGTTGCCAAAGCAGCTAAAGGAAAGGACAAAGACTCAGTTGCTCTGCAAGAGCTCCTAGAGAAGATTTTGCCGCATCTCAACGAGGCAAAACCACTACGCTCTTTCGGCCTCACTGAGGACGAACTAAAGTTGCTCAAGCCTCTAAGTCCTCTGACACTAAAGCCGACCATGTATATTGCTAATGTCGATGAAGACGGTTTTGAAAACAATCCTCTTCTTGATGCAGTTAGAGTAATCGCTGAACAAGAAGGTGCGGTGGTAGTTCCTATATGCAATAAACTCGAAGCGGAAATTGGTGAGCTTGAAGATGACGAGCGTGGCGAGTTCCTTGAAGAGCTAGGCATGGAAGAACCTGGCCTTAATCGCGTGATTCGAGCTGGATACAGCCTATTAGACCTACAAACCTACTTTACCGCAGGGGTGAAAGAAGTACGCGCTTGGACGATACCTGTAGGTGCTAGCGCGCCTCAAGCTGCAGGTAAAATTCACACGGATTTTGAAAAAGGTTTTATTCGCGCTGAAATCGTTGGCTACGATGACTATATTGCTGGTAACGGTGAACAGGGCGCCAAAGATGCAGGAAAATGGCGTCTTGAAGGAAAAGACTATATCGTCAAAGATGGTGATGTGATCCATTTTCGGTTCAATGTTTAGTCCCGTGGCAGCTTTTAAGTGAGCCAGCTCTCAGGCCGCTGGAAGCTCGGCTTATTGTTGGCCGCAAGCACCGCATTGATGTGGGGTGTTCTACCCGTTATGTTGTCGGGTTTATTGAACACTCTAGATCCTATTACCACCACCTTCTTTCGATTTTTTGTGGCAGCTATTCTTATTACTCCCTATCTTATTCTTCGGGGAAAACTGGTCAACCGCCACAAAATGGCCTCCTTTAATTTGGTGAGACAACTTTTATTCGCCGGATTATTCCTGACCATTAACTACGCTCTTTATATTCTTGGTCTTGAAAAAACTTCTGCAGAAGCGTCTCAGGTAATGATGCAGATATCCCCGGTACTGCTTCTGCTAGCGGGTGTTTGGGTCTTTAAAGAACAGTTTTCTCCTCTACAATGGTGTGGCTTTATTATATTTTCCAGTGGGCTAATTATGTTTTTCAGCCCTCGATTTGATGATGTTTTTATCTCGCTTAGCGACTACGGTATCGGATTATTAATGCTTATGGGCGCCGCAGTGAGTTGGGTGGGTTACGCGATTATTCAAAAAGTGTTGCTGCGGGAATTTAATGCCGAAGAAACGATGTTAGTGTTCTACTGGATTGGCGCCATTGTGTTTTTGCCTTTCTCAAGTTTTGACAGCTTAGATCAGTTAACCTCACTTCAATGGCTACTATTGCTTCTTTGTGGCTTTAATACGCTTATAGCTTACGGCTGTTTCTCTGAATCGATGGTGCATGTCGAGGCCTCTAGAGTGAGCGCAGTAATCGCGATAACACCATTAGTGACCGTCTCTATTGTCCAGCTTATTCCAATACCTGGCATTATCGCAGAGCCTCTCTTTCTGGTTTCTCTAATTGGAGCTCTCTGCGTTGTCGGTGGCTCGGTTCTCACCGCAACTGCCAAACTAAAAGCCTTAGAAACTATCAAGTAACCACTGACTAAGAGCATGAAGAGGCGAGTTATTAAGACTAATTATTGGGTGCCATCGACAAAAATGCTGCAACAACAGGATCCTCTAAATTCCTTTTAAAACAGCAAAGGCCCAAATCAAAGGGTGTAATTTGCGTATCAGGCAGTAAGTCCACGAGATCTTTTACTGGACTGTTATCTGCCACCACAATTGGTGATAGTCCAATCCCAAAGCCTAAGGCCACCATACTCACCAAAGCCTCCTGCCCTGACACCTGCGCATAGACATTCGGCCGCCCCGCATGTTTCTGACGAAACCAATGTTCAAAGCGCCTTCTGGCAACCCCGTGCTCAGGAAGAATAATGGGCAAGTTTTCCCAATCAATTACATCGGTCTGAAGCGCCTTTTTAACCGCACAATTCATGGTCGGCACAACAATCGCCAAGGGTACTGAGGCAATGGTTTGAAAGTGAATGCTACTGGGTAAATCGTCCGGCCTCGCAGCTATCGCAAGATCGACTCGCTTACCTTTAATCTGGTCAATACCTTCCGCAGCATCTCCAGTGTCCAAGTTAATTTCAATCTGAGGATGAGCCTGCCTAAATTTTTCAAGAAGAGGCGGTAAATAGGCGTAGGACGCGGTCACAGAACAATAAATATTCAATGATCCTGATAATTGTTGCTGTGACTCATTAAGAGACTGCTTTAGAGACGCATATTGCTCAATTTGTTGTTCAGCGTAGGATAATAATTTTTTTCCTTCCTTGGTAAGAATGACGGAGCGATTATCACGAATCAATAACTGACTCCCCAGTTGCTCTTCAAGTCTCTGAATAGCCCGACTCAAGGTTGAGGGGCTAACATGACAGGCCGCAGCCGTTTTGCCAAAGTGCAAAGTGTTCGCAAGGTGCTGAAAAAGTGTTAGTGACCGAATATCCATAGCCAAATGGTACTGAATATTTATCATTATTGCAAAATATGCAACGTTATAGTGAATACATATCGTTTTCAGCAACAGCTCGATTTAGGTACACTGCGCGCCCGCATCCTTTAATAAAAAGATGACGCCCTATTTAGAAACTATCCGTATAGCGGTTATTGGAGAACAACAATGGCAAATTATTTTAATACTCTCAGCCTTAGCAACAAATTGAGCCAACTCGGCAAATGTCGCTTCATGGAACGTGGCGAATTTACCGATGGTTGCGACCTGATCAAAGATTGGAACATTGTCATTATTGGCTGTGGCGCCCAAGGGCTCAATCAAGGTCTCAACATGCGCGACTCTGGACTAAATATTTCTTATGCCCTTCGCGAACAGGCAATCGCTGAGAAACGTCAGTCCTTTCAATGGGCATCAGAAAATGGGTTTACCGTGGGCACTGCTGAAGAGCTCGTTCCTAACGCTGATTTGGTACTGAACTTAACCCCAGACAAGCAGCACACCGCCGCGGTTACTGCGGTCATGCCGCTAATGAAGCAAGACGCTACCCTTGCCTACTCTCATGGCTTTAATATTGTTGAAGAAGGCATGCAAATCCGTCCTGACCTGACAGTGATTATGGTTGCTCCTAAATGTCCTGGCACAGAAGTACGTGAAGAGTACAAGCGCGGCTTTGGCGTACCGACACTCATTGCTGTGCACCCAGAAAATGACCCCAGAGGCAATGGCCATGCTATTGCTAAGGCCTATGCTTCGGCCACTGGTGGTGATCGTGCCGGTGTTTTGGAATCATCGTTTATCGCTGAAGTTAAGTCCGACTTGATGGGTGAGCAAACCATTCTTTGCGGAATGTTGCAGACTGGCGCTATCTTGGGCCACCAACAGTTGCTGAACCTTGGTGTTGATGCAGCCTATGCTCGTAAGTTAATTCAGTACGGCTGGGAAACAGTCACTGAAGGGCTTAAGCACGGCGGCATTACCAACATGATGGATCGACTGAGCAATCCCGCTAAAATCAAAGCATTCGATATGGCAGAAGAGCTAAAAGGCATCTTGGCGCCATTGTTCCAAAAGCACATGGACGACATTATTGAAGGTGAATTCTCTCGCACCATGATGGTTGACTGGGCTAACGATGACGCCAACCTCTTAAAGTGGCGTGCCCAAACCGCAGACACCAGCTTTGAGCAAGCCGCCGACTGCGATACTGAGATAACCGAGCAAGAGTTTTATGACAAAGGCATTTATTTGGTGGCCATGATCAAAGCAGGCGTTGAGCTGGCCTTTGACACCATGGTTTCCTCAGGCATTATCGAAGAGTCGGCCTACTATGAGTCACTGCACGAAACACCGCTCATTGCTAACTGTATTGCTCGTAACAAGCTTTATGAAATGAATGTGGTGATCTCTGATACCGCTGAATACGGTAACTATTTGTTTACCCATGCGGCTGTGCCACTACTGCAAGCACACGCTGATGCATTGACCTTAGAAGACCTAGGCGGCGGTTTAACCGACCCTTCTAATGCCGTTGATAATATTCGCCTTATTGAAGTCAACGATGCTATTCGCGACCATGATGTAGAGCTTATTGGCCACGAATTACGCGGCTATATGACAGACATGAAACGTATTGTGGAATCAGCTAACGCTTGATTTAGATTGCCCGCTCGAGCGAGAAGGCACTAACACCTGCTACCTACTGACCTAATTAGACGATTAAACCTCGACTAATTAGGTTTTTTCTTCAGTTAACAACGTCTTCACTAAAGAAATGGCCATCAGAGCCATGACCACTGAAAACGGCAATGCACCAATTATCATCACCGACCGCAGCGCATCCATTCCCCCAGCGGACAATAGCACCCCAATCAATAGCGAAAATATCACACCCCAGATCACCACATGCTTGGTATGTTTTTGACTCTGGTTACCGCCAGACGCAAGCGTATTAATGATCAATATCCCGGAATCTGCTGATGTGACCAAAAATGTCAATAGTAAAATGACGATGGCCACTGAGAGAGCAACCGCGAGCTCTGGCGACAAGATTAAATTAATCGTTTCAAATAACTGGGCAGAAATATCCGCATTAACGATCGACCCCTGGGCGACACCAGATAATTCAAGATCAATGGCCGTAGCGCCAATAAAGGCAAACCAAACCAGACAAATAACAGAAGGAATGACCATAGCCCCAATGACGTATTCACGGATAGTACGGCCACGCGATACTCGAGCCAAAAACAACCCTACAAAGGGTGCAAAAGCTATCCACCAGGCCCAATAGAAAATAGTCCAAGCGCTCTGCCAACCTTGCAGTGCGGCAGAGGGTTCAACGCCGTTATCAGTCCATACCGTCGACGACATCGCTGGCAACGCGATTAGATAATCCCAAATAGCGTAGGCAAAAGTTTGCAAAGCAAAGAAGGTAGCGCCAAACAAAATAAAGAATGCGATCAGAAATATTGAAAGCCCCATGTTGATGTTCGACAACCACTTGATCCCCTTGTTTAAGCCAGACATCGCAGACAAGCAGGAGGCACTAATAATCAGAGTTAGACCAAATAGCTGAGCCAGCAACGTCGGCTTGCCGCCCTCCCCCACTAGCCATTGCGCTCCGCTAATATTAAATAAGCCAGCCGCAAACTGCGACACACCATAACCAATGGTCACACTGAGGCCAACGATGGTCGCTAAGATAGCCACTATATCCACCACATGTCCTGCAGTACCTGACATGGCACGGCCAAAAAGAGGTTGCAGTGCGCTGCGAATTGTCAGCGGTAAACCGCGGTTGTACGAGAGATAACCTAAAGAAATACCTATCACGCCATAACAGGCCCAGGGGGTAAAACCATAGTGCAGCATCGCCCACTTATAGGCATTGCGAACATTGTCTTCATCTAGACCTGTAGTAATGCCCTTAATAGTGTCGGGGTTGTTAGCAAAATGAAAAATTGGCTCGGCTGTTGAATAAGTCAACATACCAATACCAATACCCGCACCAAACATCATTGACAGCCAGGTAAACATTGAAAATTCAGGTTTTTCATCCGGCTTACCCAACTTGACGTGCGCAGTGCGAGGCCATATACCCAAGGCTAAACAGACGGCAGTATAAAAAGCAGTGACATAAATATACCAGCCACCAAAACTAGCCGTCGACCAGTTCTGTACACTCAACAAAACTTCTCCGGCAGTAGAGGGTGATAACCCCACCCACAAAATAAGTGCTCCAACAAGTAGCTTTGGCACCACGGCCACAACTCGATTAAAACCCTCATAAAACCCAGATTTTTCGGTGCTAATAGCAACGGCTACTTCACTAGCGTTCGGCTCTAACTGACCCAAAATTTGATCTCCCTTTTAATAGCTTGCGGTGGCTTTTGTCACCTTTATCATTTTTTGTGCAGCCTAACTTGACGATAAAGAATAACCCTTTATACCAAATATCAGGACCGCCAAACAAAACTGAAGGCATATCCTATTGCAGTGTTGAAGAGAGAGCAACGAATTCTACTAAAAAGGTGGCACAGAGACTTGACTAGAGGCGGCGGCAAGTGTAACTTCTCGCCTCCCGAACAACAGGTCGATCTGACCGGTTAAAATCGATGGCTACGTAGCTCAGCTGGTTAGAGCACAGCATTCATAATGCTGGGGTCGGTGGTTCAAGTCCACCCGTAGCTACCATAATATTCATTAAAATCAGTTACTTATATTTTAAATTTATTATTTCTTGTTGGCCCATAATCGTAAATTCAGCTAGGGCAACCTATGGGCAACCTGAGTGAAAGAAAACACCTCTCTGCTTGAAGGCTCCAAAACCTCTGCAAACCCAGCCTTTCTATAAGCATCAGAAACTTCTCACCTCACTCTAGCCCTGATTTGACTGGATGGGGTATTCAGCTATGGTCAATTAAGTTCAGCACCAACAGTTTTGTTATTTGTCATTATTTCTTACAGAATACCTCAAAATTCTTTGCCGCATTCGCAGATAGCTCAGAAAAAAACAATGCCGCTGAATATGACTTTTCAGATTTTTTCTCGCTTCCTGCTTTTCTTTCTTTGTCTGCGGTTTTCAATAATTCTCCAGACGTGTATAAGAAAAATCCTGCTGCCTCACTAACGTTTTTACAGTCTTCGCTCTTCCAAAATCCTGTATCACCTTCTTCAG
>JABILI010000041.1 GCA_018654575.1 Porticoccaceae bacterium | reverse complement strand
TACCTTCAGGTTCCCTAGACATTGATGGTAATGAGAAATATGACGCTCTAACCGATGGTCTCCTGTTGCTTAGAGGCATGTTTGGATTAGATGGAAGTGCGTTGGTAACAGGCACCATTGCTTCTGATGCTACCTATACCGAATCAGTGGATATTGAATCTCGTATTGCAACGCTTGGTGATCTTGCTGATATGGATGGAAACGGGACGGTAGATGCTCTTACAGATGGTCTTCTCACATTGCGTTATCTATTCGGTTTACAGGGCGATACGCTTATTAATGGTGTGGTTGCAGGTGATGCTACTAGAACTACCTCAGAGGAGATTGAGGCGCATTTGGAGACGTTAATGCCTGCGCTTTAAGCCCATCCAGTCAAATCAGGGCTAGATCGAGGTGATTCCTAAAACTTCATAAGCTTTCTTTCTATCTCTTCTCAAGAAAAATGGTAATCTAAGTTCTTTAGATTGGGAGAATACTAATGAGTGAAGAAAACAAAGAAGTTACGGTTACAGATATAAATATATCTTTCGGAACGGTGTTTCGACTTGTTCTTCAGTTCACTATTGCTTCTGCTATTGTTGGCGGGGTAATCTGGTGGCTATTCTTTGTTGGTAGATAATTCTGAAGCTGTTTAAAAGAAGACGATTTTTTCATATTTGAAGACTTAAAAAGCTTCATCTAAGAAAAGATTATAAGGTAAAATAAAATACCTATATAAATCAATAGCTTATACTTATTGAACTATCCTGTGATCGAAACTACTTTTGCTTGAGGCGTGGCACAGGCGTAGTCACTATACTTTTGCATCATTACTCCGCGCTTCTCTACCATAGTGTTTCGTTGATAGGCGGCCATAGAGGCATCAGATATCTTATGAGCTAACGCATGCTCAGCCATTGCACCATCAAAGGTCGTCTTATCGGCAATGTAATCACGGAACGTAGAGCGAAAGCCATGGACTGATATGTTGCGCTCCTGATCATCTTGCCAGTCATTACTTCTGTTCATTCGCTTCAGTACTGAAGACATGCCAGCTTGAGATAAATGCTTTCCACTTGAGAGGTTGGGGAATACATATTCACTTATTCTCATTTCTATCAGTATTTTTAGTTTTCCGATTGCCTCATCTGACAGCGGAATTGTGTGTTCTTTTTTTCCTTTCATTCTTCTCGATGGAATAACCCAAGACCCCTTATTTAGATCAATCTCTTTCCATGTAGCCTGGAGGGTTTCAGTGGTTCTCGTAGCACACAGAATGCAGACCTCTAATGCTCTTGCGCCCATTCCACCTTGATTGGATAGAGCGACCATGAAATCTGGTAGTTGCTCGTGTGGTAGAGCAGGGTGGTGGCGTTCGTCCTTTGGGGCTTTCGCTTCCTTCACTTTAGTTGCTGAGGTGAGCAGTCCTGATAGATGCCCCCTCCATTGTGCTGGATTCTTATCTGTCCGCAGACCCAACGCATCGGCTCTGGTGATAACGGCCTCTATGCGACCCCTTACACGATCAGCTGTCTCTGGTTTGTCATTCCAGATTGGATTCAGAACGGCTAGAACGTGATCCGTATTTATTTCTGCTATCGGCAAGTCTCCCATGATGGGGAAGGCGTATGTTTCTAGCGTTTTAATCCATTGCTTATTATGTTTTTCGTTTGTCCATCCAGCGCGTTTTTGTTCGTAGGTGTCAAACGCAAGTTTAGCAAAGGTGTTGTCTTTTAATTGGTCTGCTAAGGCTTTGGCTGATTGTTTTAGGTCGAACTCTTGTTGCTCTTCAATCTTAGGGTTAATGCCTTGTCTAATCTGGACTCGGTAAGCCTCGCACTTAGCCCTAGCTATCCCAAGATTGTTGTGAACTTTGTCGTAGCCTCCCATACCTTTGTAATCAGTCTTTCCATTGATCTGATAACGGATACCAAAACTCATGGCTCCCGATTTCTTAATAGTGAAATACAGGCCATCCTGCAACGGATAACGCTTTGGTATTTTACCCTTAATTATTGCGTCTAATTCTAGCTTTGAAGTTCTCTTTGCCATCAGACTTTATACTCCTATTTAACCCCTCTAAATCGCGCTCTAAGCGACCTTATGTAGCCTTTAGTCCGATTGCCTTAATCTCAAATGAAAGGGCTTATATCGACACAGCGTTACAGTTAGAGTTACAGTTTTAAACCAATATGCAGTAGTATAGTACAGGACAGTATCGGAAGGGTAGTTGTTTATAGTTAGTATATAAGGTAAGTGTAGCGTCTGTTAGAGTATTTGAGAGTAAAGTATAGTAACTTAGTGTAGCGGACTCTTTCTCCGCCATATATTATCTTCAAAAGCTCTACAGCCCTTGTTAGCTCTCGTTTCTTACGGGGCTGATGAGGAGCAGTAGACAATATCGTAGACACTTAAAAACTTCATCTAGTCTACAAATACTATGACCTCAAAACGTCTAACCGCATCTACTAAAAACCTTTTTATCATTCTCGATCTAGCCCTGATTTGACTGGATGGGCTATTCAGCTATGATTAATAAACAACTAAAGGGTTAATCCTATGAGTGAAATGCCAATCAACTGTGTAATGTGTAGTACAAATAAATATCCATCCTTAGAGCTGGATCGCGGAGACATTAACTAACTAGCGTTATCTTAGGTTTTGACTTGAGGGACGGTCTGTTTGACAAGGAGATAGAAATATTATGGCAACCACAGAGCCGACCGAAACACAACTAAGAGAAATCACAGAAACCGACCAAGAATCGTCTTTTGATATGATTAACCTTATTAAATATCGTCCCATCGCAATTTATGAATCAGCGGCAGATAATGCTATCGGGAGGAGTGGGCGCGAAGCTTACCAAGAATATGGTTTGGTGGCCTTTCCTAAGATTATTGGGATGGGCGGTAGCTTGGTCTACAAAGGAACATGTGACCATCAATTTGTTGGCGATGAGTCGCAGAACTACGATGACCTGATCATAGTTCGATACCCGTCTCGGAGAGCTTACCTTGAGATGTTCAATTCAACAGAATACCAAGAGGCGATAAAACATCGTAAGGCTGGATTAGAGTATAGGGTATTACATGAAAGCACGCCGTTAGCCTAGATAAAGTCCCATAGCTTGTGTGAGTATTTCGCTATCGTTAATTCAAACATCTGCGACTAACCCGTGGTATCTTTTGCACCTACTTGAAGAAGTCATAGGAGATAATAGCTCATGATGCGCAACATCTTCGCACTACTAATTTTATGTGTTTTAAGTAATGGTCACGCGCAATCTGTTCGGACCCAATCGCCGGGGTTACCGCAAGGTGATGGGAAGGCTCTGGTGGAAATTGCCTGCTTCGGCTGTCATGGAAGCGCTAATATTTTTTACTCAAAGGGCTACGATACTGCTGAAGAGTGGAAATATGTTTTTAGTTCGATGATTAAGCTCCCTACTGAACAAGAGAACCGAATCGCACATTATTTAGCCGAACATTTTCCAGATAAAAATGGGAGACAGCCGGTATTAATCTCTGGCAATAGTGACATTACCATCACCGAGTGGCTTGCCCCCACCCTAGGGCAACGCGCCAGAGATCCCATCGAAGCCCCAGACGGCTCCATCTGGTGGGCAGGTATGTGGGCTAGCTTAGCCGGGCGATTAGATCCTTCCTCTGGCTCTATGAGTGAATTTAAGCTACCTACAACGGCGCGGCCACATAGTATCGTGCCGGATAAAAAAGGTAACATTTGGTATACCGGCAACAGTAATGGCACCATCGGTAAATTAAATCCGAAAACGGGGCTAATTACAGAATTCAAAACCAAGGCTGGTGATCCTCATTCGGCCGTATTTCACCCTAACGGTAATCTTTATTTCACCGCCCAAAGAGCAGGGGCTCTTGGTCGTCTTGATCCCATAACAGGTAAATTGACAGAAGTTTTATCTGAACCACGCCCCTATGGCATCAAAGTGGATGATTCGGGAATCCTATGGATAGCCTTTAACGGCACAAACAAGATTGGTTCAATGGACCCCATTACGATGAAGCTCCGGTATTACAACATCCCCAATAAAGTATCCCGCATTAGAAGGCTAGATATTGATAGTAAAGGTCTAGTTTGGTTTGTGAACTCTACTCAGGGGAAAATAGGACGCCTTAATCCAAAAACCGGTGACGTCCGTCAATGGGATTCGCCAAGCGGGTCAAAATCGCATCCTTATGCATTAGCAGTAATTAACGATAAGATTTGGTACAACGAATCTGGTATGCGTCCTGATGCCCTAGTTCAATTTGATCCTTCGAAAGAGACTTTTCAAAGTTGGGCCATCCCATCGGGGGTAGGCATCATTAGAAATATGTGGGTAACCAAAGACGGCGATTTACTCATTCATCAGACCAGCTCTAATCGAATTGGATTGGTAGAGATTAATTAAAGCTTTTTAGCTAGCAATCCCCCAGTTAGTAATTTGCAGAGATTAGTTAGGCAATTCTGTGCTTCATAGGCTATTCTATATATACTTGAATAAAAGTTAAGGTAATATTATGAATATTTCTATAAAACTATTCGTACCATTCACACTTGTATTAAGTTTACTGGGTTGTGACAATAAACCGGTAGATGCTGTGGTAGAAAGTAACAATGGAAGTGCTGAAAAAACGCATTTTTATAATGAATTCCTAGCATGTAATGCAGGCCCAGATTATTCTGAAGCAAATCTTAAAACAGGGATTGGGGAATTCAATGCATTAAATCTATCTGACGAAATTTACTGGATTGGTGGCTATGCTCCGGTTGAAGGGAAAAATACTAATTCAAACGGGTGGTGGGAAATCCAATGGTCTTCACAAGAAGCTTCTCAGGCCGGATGGCAAGAATGGCTCGCTGATGAAGAAGCTCAGGCTTGGAATGAAAGTTTCAAAACTGTTTTAGACTGTGACGATACGACTATTTTCGGTTATGAGACTCATTTCCCTGGACCAGAAAGCATTGCTCTTAAGAGTTGGGATAGTTTTGTAGCAGCGGAAATAGCTTGCACATTTAACGAGGGTAAGACTACAGAAAATTTGAAAACTGTTCTAAAAGAATTTACTCAGTGGGTTGGGGACAGTGGAACAGGAGAGGAATTCTCCTATGGGGTCTATATCCCTGTTGGTGAAGACGAAGCTGATTTCTGGTGGTATAACTGGCATCCTGATTTTGATTCCATGGCAAGAGGTAATGCAAATTGGGAAGCTAATGGAAAGGAAATGGCCGCAAGGCTCGAAGAAACCGCTACTTGTGTCGCCCCCAATCTGTATAACGGTGCGGAATTCTATGCCGCAGATTGATTACAATATTCTGTTCTGACCAATTATAAAATAATTCGTTATTTTTAAGACCCCAAATGAGTACTCATCTGGGGTTTTTTTATAGGCTGTTTTAACTGATCTTTCTACGCTAATATTCCCTTAGGTACTTTCTGGTTGAATTACTGGAGTAATATTTTGGATATTTTAACATTTGAGCAGCTTCGACTTGTTATCGTGGTGTACGTTTCTGCCTTACTCCCTCTTATTCTTATCCCGGCTCTACATGTCCGGAAGTCTATTCCGGCGTGGGTACTTCCTTTTTATATAACGATGTTTGTCGTTTGTGCGCTTGGCTGGGAGTTATGGTTCAACTATGGACTGGTTGCTGGGGACAGCGTAAACCTTAGGCGAGCAGACATCTTAAATCAAATGCTTCCACTGCATATTAATGGACTGCTAAATTCATTGGCAGATGCAGGTACAATTGGTTGCGGTAGTTTGTTGTTGGTTTGGTTAGCAATGGGGCGTCGAGATTCTATCTATAGGCAATGGAACTGGGGTGTATTTGGTCTGCTTTTAGCGCTCTTTATAGGCCAGAATATCTTTGTAGAAATATTTCTATATCATGACCAATTAGCCGCAGGTAAACAGCTCTCGTGGGCGCCATTGTCCCCGATGGGATCCTGGTTTGACCCAGTTTTATTCGAGATCAACGATCGAACATTGCGACTCAGCAGCCAAGTGCCCTGGCTGATATTGACGCCGCTGGTCTACTTGGGTCTTATTAAGGGTTTGAACTCGGGTGAATAGGCAGTTGAAAACAGTAGCGTTTGATTTGAGGTTGTTAGATGAGCTGCCCACCCGGAATAATCAGATCTAATTCAAAGCACTCGCCAAGCAACGCCAAAAAGGCCTTGCGAGACTTTTGGTTAGTCCATTAAATACACGTTATATTTAATTATCCAAAATCTTTGGCTGTCATCTGTTACGGCTGGTCGAAGTGTTCAGTGGGAACTATATGGCCATAAAATCCAGCCGGTATTACGTGAGCCGAGCGCCAGGACAAAAAAATACCCAAAGCGATACAATAAGCGGTAGATGCGTCTTGAAAATAGAACTTTTTTGCTCAAATATTATTGTGGCTATTATTCTCAAGTTCATATATTTTACGAATTAAATAAAATTTGATTTGAGAAAGGCCATGACTAGACGAAGCGGTGGACGTAAATCTAAAGTAGCTATTCGATCAGCCCCGTTGACAGAAGAAAAGAAACCCATTCATCCAGGCGAATCTGGCGGTCATTATAAACCGTTTAAAGACGATGACATGGAAGCTGTAGTAGAGAATATATATCGCGTCCTAGAAGAAATAGGCTTTAATCAAGCAACGCCTCATTGCGTAAAAACGTGTACGGAATATGGAGCGATATTAGGTGAAGATGGGCGTTTAAGGATGCCGCGAGAAATAGTTAATAAAGCCATCGAATCCAGTAATCGTAATTTGATCCTTCATGGCCAAGACCCATCTAATGATTTACAGATAAGTGGCAGTCGAGTACATTTTTCCACAGGTGGTGCAGCAGTCATGGTCGTTGACTCCGAAGAGAAAACTTACCGCGATTCAACGGCTCAAGATTTATATGATATGGCCAGAATTGTAGATACCTGTGACAATATCCATATATTTCAACGAACTTGTGTATTGAGAGACATTGAAGATGTCTATGCAATGGAGCTCAATACTACCTATAACGCGATCATGGGCACAAAAAAACATGTAGGTGCCAGTTGGACTGATTCTCGTAACCTAGAAAAAACACTCAAACTCCTTCACATGGTTGCTGGCAGTGAAGAAGCATGGAGAGCTAGGCCTTTTGTGAGTCAATCTAATTGCTTTGTGGTCCCGCCCATGAAGTTTGCTGAAGAATCTCTTGAGTGCCTTCGAATTGCAGTAGAGGGTGGCATGCCTGTTCTATTGTTATCTGCGGGTCAAGCTGGCGCCACGGCGCCACCCTGTCTTGCGGGGACTGTTTCTCAAGCCTGGGCGGAATGTCTTGGTGGTTTAGTCTACCTAAATGCCATAAAACCAGGTGCACCCGCAATATTGGGTACCTGGCCATTTGTCTCGGACTTGCGCACTGGAGCTATGAGCGGGGGATCTCCTGAACAAGGTGTTTTATCCGCAGCGTGTGCGCAAGTAGGGCAATATTTTAATTTGCCAATGGGGACAGGCGCAGGAATGTCAGATTCGAAATTACCTGATTTTCAAGGAGGTGCTGAGCATGCCTCTAATGTGGCCGTAACGGCACTATCTGGAGCGAACATTATTTATGAGTCAGCAGGAATGTATGCCAGTCTCTTGAGTGCTTGCCCTGAAAGTTTATTGCTTGATAACGATGTTTTAGGTGGATGTATGAGGATGGTGAAAGGCCTTACAGTAAATGAAGAGACATTAGGCTTTGATGTCATTAAGGATGTTTGTTTAAACCTAAAAGGCCATTATTTGGGGTCAAACCAAACTCTTGACGTCATGCAGACTGAATATATTTATCCGGAATCTTATAACCGTCTCAGCCCAGGAGATTGGCATGATGCCGGCAAACCTGAAGCTGTGAAGGTCGCAGTCAAAAAAACAAAAGAAATTCTTGCAAGTCATTATCCGAAACACATTAGTGATGAAGTTGATAATAAAATCCGTGAAGAATTCCCGATCTTTCTGAGTAAAGAAGCCATAGGCAGGTAGAAAAGACAAATGGAATCAACTGCACAGGTAGTCATTATTGGCGGCGGGTCACTTGGGGTAAGCCTTCTTTATCATTTAACAGAAGAAGGTTGGACTGATGTAATTCTTGTAGAAAAAGGCGAGCTTACTAGCGGTTCTACGTGGCATGCTGCTGGATTGTGTTCGAATTTTATCGGCAATATGACAGTTGCAAAAATTCACAATTATTCCATCGAATTATACGACCAAATACTCCCTAAATTGAGTGGCACTCCATCACCTTTTCATAAGTGCGGCAGCCTTCGAGTTGGCTACAGTGAACTCGAAGAGGAGTGGTTCAGAAATCTTTTAAGCCGCTCAAAAAATGTCCCATGTGAATTTAATGTCATATCAAAACAAGAGGCCAAAAAACTTCACCCTTTTATGAATTTCGATGATGCCAGAATAATAGTCAACACGCCCAATGATGGACACGTTGATCCCTATTCGGTTGTTATGACCATGTCACAACTTGCCACCTCAAGAGGAGCAAGCATAAGTCGTTTTAATCGAGTTCTAGAAATAAATAATCAACCCAATGGCGAATGGGAAGTTACAACTGAAAAAGGAACAATAACCGCAGAACATGTGGTCAATGCTGCCGGATGTTTTGCCCGCGAAGTAGGTGCAATGGTTGGCGCAAATATTCCTATAGTCAATCTCGAACACCAATATTTGATTACCGAAAATCACCCTGCATTGAAAGAACTTGACCATGAATTACCTGTTTGCAGAGATTCATATTGTTCATCTTATTTAAGACAAGAGGGCGAGGGACTTTTAGTTGGACCATATGAAACTTTCGGCTCAAAACCGTGGGCTCTCGATGGAATGGATTGGAGTTTTGATAGAGGTCTATTTCCAGGTGATCTTGAGAGATTGATGCCTTTTTTAGATCGTTGTATGGAGCGAATGCCAATCTTCGGCGAGGTTGGTATTAAAACCGTGATCAACGGCCCCATCACTCATACTCCTGATGATAATGTTTTGGCTGGCCCTCAGGCGGGCCTCCGAAATTTTTGGAATTTATGTGGCTCAAGCATCGGCATTGCACAAGGGGGCGTTGGTAAGTACCTTGCACAATGGATGGTGCATGGGCAAACAGAATTGAATATGGCGCCACTTGATAGTAGACGTTTTGGAGATTGGGCAGACAGAGAATATTGCATAACTAAAGGTATTGAATCCTATGAAGTGATGTATACCGAAATGGGGGCTAATGAGAATCGCCAGCACGGGAGAGTTCGTCGAACCAGTCCCCTTTATGCAATGCTCGCCAATAAAGGGGCGATACATGGCGTAGTCGCAGGTTATGAGAAACCCCTTTGGTTCAAAACAAAATCCATTGATCATGAGTCACCCACATGGAAAAGAAGTGATGCACATGTCGTCGTCGCTGATGAATGCAAAGCAGTCCAAAATAATGCAGGAATCATAGATATTTCAGGCTCGTCAAAATTTGAGATTACCGGCAAAGATGCCGTGGCATTTCTTAACCACCTTTCTTGCAATAAATTACCTCCGAAAGATGGCACTCTAGGTTTAACGCTTTTTCATGGGGCTAACGGTGGAATTATGACCGAGCAATCAATTACGAGAATAAATGAGAATCTTTTTTATCTAGTTGGTCCAATTATGTCTGAATTTCGTGATCAGCATTGGATGGAATTAAATGCTGTCAATTTCGATATAGACATTATCAATAAAACTGAAAAGATAGGCAGTCTCTTGATTACGGGGCCAAAATCTAGAGAAATATTACAACAACTAACCGAAGAGGATTTATCTAACGATTCATTCCCTTGGTTAAGCTGCAAGAGCATCACAATTGACACTGCAACAGTTCGGGTTATAAGGGTCTCTTATGCAGGAGAGTTAGGTTATGAGCTGCATATGCCTAATTATCAATTATTGTCCATATATGAATCTCTGTATAGAGTTGGACAAGTCTTAGGTCTCAGAGATTTCGGTGGATACGCATTTAACTCGATGCGTATGGAGAAAGGGTATCGTTCTTGGGGTAGCGAATTCACTGAGGAAATAAGTGGTATTGAAGCTGGAATGGAACGTTTTATCGATACCAGCAGAGATTTTATTGGTGTAGAAAACATCAAAGAAAGGCAATCCGCGGGCATAAACATCAAACTTGCTTACCTTGTTTTTGATGACGATATAGCCAGCGAATGCTTTGGCAATGAAGCAGTATACCAAGAGGGAAAATTAGTAGGTTTAACAACCGGCGGCGCATTTGGACATCGTGTCGGGAAAAGCCTTGCTTTTGCTTACATAAATCCACCCTCAGTTTTTAAAGGCTCAAAGCTACAAGTATTGACCACAGCTGGGGAAAGGAACTGCCATGTCGAAATTGAACCGGTATATGATCCAGAAAACCATAAATTACGAGGCTAAATAGTGTCCACAGCGCAGAACCTCCCTAGTGAAGCAGAAATTATCATTATAGGTGGGGGTATTGTGGGCTGCTCGATAGCATATCACTTGGCAAAGAAGGGCGTTAAGGATGTTGTACTACTAGAAAGAAAGCAACTGACTTGCGGGACAACCTGGCATGCTGCTGGTCTAGTCAGTATGCTGTGGCCAACGCCAACTTTGACCAATCTCGCAAAATACTGCCATGAATTATATGCGTCCTTAGAATCTGAAACAGGTCAAGCCACAGGCTACAAGCGCATAGGAAGTGTTTCGTTGGCAAGAAACTCAGAAAGGCTTGAAGAACTCCAGCGAACCTCATCAATGGCGAAAGTATTTGGGGTTGCATCCCAAATGATTAACAACCAAGAACTGGAAGCGCTATATCCCGGCATCAATACGGAAGGTGTAATTGGTAGTCTGTATGTTGAAAAAGACGGACAAACTAACCCAATTGATACCACCATGGCATTGGCCAAAGGTGCGCGTGCCTTAGGTGTGCAGATTATAGAAAACACTAAAGTCGACGACATATTACTAGATGATGATAAAGCTATTGGTGTCCGTTGCGCTGAAGGCTCAATAAAAGGGAAAAAAATTATTCTGACAGGAGGTTTATGGTCTCGAGAAATTGCAAAAAAGATTGGCATTAAACTACCTCTGTATGCATGTGAACATTATTACGTGGTGACAGAAGCAATGCCTAAACTAACATCAAGACCGGTGATGCGAGATTTTGATAAAGGAATTTACTTTAAAGAAGATGCCGGCAAAATGCTCATCGGATGGTTTGAAAAAAATGCCATCGGTTGTCCAATGACGAGAATAAGAGAAGATTTTTCCTTTGATGAATTTCCTGTCGATATGGAGCATATCGAGCCCTATTTAATGGCAGCAATGGAAACATTTCCACAAATAGGCGAAACCGGTATAAGGACTTTTTTTAATGGACCCGAAAGCTTTACCAATGACAACCTGCACTTGCTGGGACCGACCCCCGAGATTGAAAACTTTTACGTAGCTTGCGGTATGAATTCTAAAGGTATCGCTGCTGCTGGCGGCCTTGGTAAGATCTTTGCAGACTGGGTTGTCGATGGCTACCCATCAGGAGAAATAACTGAAACCGATGTCAGGAGAAATAATTCAATACAAACAACACAATCATATGTTGAATCCAGAATTCCTGAAGCATTGGGCCACACCTATTCAATGCATTGGCCTTTTTACCAATATGAAACAGCACGAAATCTTTGGAAATCACCATTGCATGACACTCTCGCCAAGGAAGGTGCATGCTTTGGGGAAGTGGGAGGATTTGAAAGAGCTAATTGGTTTGCAAGAGATGGGGCAAAAGCAGAATATACATACAGCTACAAACGTCAAAATTGGTTTAAGTTTTATGAGCAAGAGCACCTTGCAGTAAGAGAGTCTGTTGGAGTTTATGATATTTCATCTTTTGGAAAATTCCATGTAGATGGGAAAAATGCAATGGAAACATTGCAATATATTAGTTGTGCCAATATTGATGTAGAACCAGGAAAAGTTATTTATACGCAATGGTTAAACGATCGAGGTGGTATTGAAGCCGACTTAACAATCGCAAGAATAAACGAAGACAGTTATGATGTTATAACAAGCATTTCTTCATTAAAAAGAGATTGGTCACATCTAAATAAACATCTCAAAGCCGATACCAATGTTACAGATATTACAATGGACTATGCTTGTTTATCAGTGCAAGGGCCACAATCAAGAGTATTACTACAAAATATCATAAATGTTGATCTCTCGAATGAGCATTTTATCTTCGGTACTGGTAAATATGCCAAGATCTCAGGTACGAAACTCTGGATACAGAAACTCTCTTATGTTGGTGAGCTCGGCTGGGAGCTGTTTATCCCATCTGTTGATGCCCAAAAAGTATATCTAGCCATCAAACAAGAAGGGAAAAAATATCAAATATGCGATGTAGGCTTGCATGCGGTAAATAGTCTAAGACTCGAGAAGGGGTATCGTCATTGGGGACACGATATAACAGCTGAAGACAATTTGTTGGAGGCAGGTCTGTCTTTTACCGCAAAACCAGCTGCAAGCGATTTTATAGGTAAAGATGCCTTTCTTAAGGTCCAGGCTAATGGAATTCCAGAGAGAAGATTGGTTCAATTTAAACTGGATGATCCATTGCCATTGTTGTATCACAATGAGCCTATTATTATGAATGATGCCGTGACTGGTTATTTAACATCAGGTATGTATGGTCACAGCCTGGGTGCAGCGATTGGCATGGGCTACATCAAATCACCAGATATAACACAAGAAGTATTGGCAAACGCTAAATTTGAAATAGAAATTGCAACGGAACGTTATACTGCGCAAGCTTCACTCAAGGCGCTATACGATCCAGGTGGAAAGAAAATGGAAATGTAATGCCTATTTACACAGCCGCTTAGCCGAGGTCGAGCCTAATTCTGAATTTCAGACCACATCGGAGATGATTAGGTCTGCTTCAATGCACTCATCAAGCAACGCCAAAAAGGCCTTTCGAGACTTGTTCTTAGTCCCATTAAATGCAATCATATTTAATTGTCCAAAACCTTTGGCTGCCATCTGTGACGCCTGCTCGAGGTGTTCGACAGGAGCTATTTGGTCATAAAATCCAGCCGTTATTGCATCAGCTGAACTCCATATCTCTGCATTGATTACGCAGCGATTAAAATAATTTGCGGGGATGCGATAGCGAGCTAACTCAATACCAAAATTGTGCATTGTCATGCCGATCAGCGTTTCATTAAGCCCCGTTTTAAAGGCTCCATCTGCTCCAATTCTATAGTCGCAGGCCAGCATCAAAAAGGCACCCATAGCGATACAGTGGCCAGTAGATAGAGCAATAACAGGAGTAGGAAAGGATAATATCCGTCGTGCCATCTTTGAGCCTCTTGAGGTCAAAAAGATTGCCTGCTCCGCTCCTTTAGACATTTCTTTAAGGTCAAACCCACCAGAAAATATGCCATCTCTTCCTTTCAGTATCACGATGGCTGCGCTTTTTTCTGCTTGATCAAATGCAGCCTCTAATTCATCCCACATGGCGTGAGACAGTACATTGGCCTTGCCGTCGTCCATGGCAATGGTGGCTATGCCATCGTTCAAGGTGTAAGTGACAATAGTGCCCATATTAGCTTCCTTTAAATTAAATTTTGAGCCGTTAATTCCTAATGCAAAGCAGACTAAATCAAGATTGCATCACCTGTCAAACTGCGAAGTCTTTGTTTTGTTACAGGGCTAACATAAAGTTATCTTGTGGACGCGGCTACAGTGCTTGCGCGGAACTTTTATGACTGTGATACTGCACTAAATAAACATTTATATGGGAGAGTAAGTGATGCAAAAGTTTGCGCAAATTAACATGTATATCTTGGCTGCGTTTTGGTTGGCATTTGCCGTTAACTTTGTCATGCCATTTGGAGGCTCGTTAGGTACCGGAGTACTTTGGGCTGGAGTGGTCTTTTTGGTGTTACATGTCATTGAATTGGCGGTAGTCTACTCTAAGCTTAAGGCTGTTGGTCGCGCTGGTAGTGCTGATATTATGGCTGTTTTAGCGTTCGGTATTCTCTATTGGAAACCGCTACTAAAAGAGTAAATTAAATCGCGAGTTAATGATCCAAGGTTATGCACGCATAACCTTGGATCGACATGGCGTGATTCCTTAGCTTAGCTGCAAGGCCATAGAAATAAGGCAGCCGAGAGAACCTAGCCAGATGAGGGTCCGAAGATAGGTTATACCAAAGGTATAACAGGCTACAAAGGCAACTCTTAGCGCCAACCATGCCGTTGCTGTTGTTGTTAAATCCACATCCATATGCATAGATAGCAAACACAGCGCTAGGAAGGCGGGCAGGCTCTCCTTATAGTTTGCGGCGGCTCTGGATACTCTGTTGTACATGACTGAGGTTTCAACATCCCCATCTCTGTTTGAAAGCAGATATGTGATGTTCTTGACGTTGAGGCTAGCAGGTAAAATCCAAAACTGAACGAGTGCAAGTGCAAGTGCATAAATTATAAGTGTGGTCATTGTGTTGGTCCCTTTTTAATTGTGTGTGACGACTGCGACGTTATCAGAACAGACTATAGGCTACAACAATGGCTATTATATTTTGGTTAACGAGGTAAGATACAACAACAGTAGAACGGTATTTAGTTGCTGATCAAATTGAAAATAAATTGTTTTGGAGTAAGGATATGAAAACGCGTGCAGCCGTTGCTTTTGCAGCTGGAAAACCATTAGAAATCGTTGAAGTAGATCTAGAAGGACCAAGAGCCGGTGAGGTTTTGGTCGAAATGAAGGCGACAGGCGTTTGCCACACAGATGC
>JABILI010000049.1 GCA_018654575.1 Porticoccaceae bacterium | reverse complement strand
TAGTGACAGCGTGTTTAACGATTCAGCCTCGACTCCTCCTAGAATTATATCTGAAGAAGGGGAAGAAATAGGTAAGCTCTCGGTAGGTCCAAGTTGGGACAGCACAAGGTACGACCCTAACGATATAAAATATACATGTGACTGGGATTAAATAGACATTTAACAACTAATGAGGAATATAGAAATGGCATCATCTACACTTAACTTGAAACACCCGCAATTTGAAGTGATAAAACAAGCCCCCGTAGGCTTTTCTTGGACAGTATTTTTCTTCGGTTTCTTCCCACCGCTATTTCGGGGTGACTGGAAATGGGGATTAATTATCCTTGTAGCTTCCGTTTGTACTTTCGGGCTAGCTGTCCTTGTTTTTATATTTATCTACAATAAGCTCTATATTCAATCTCTTATAGATCAAGGTTATACATCCGTAGACTCTGAACACATATTGAAAGCTGCAGAGGCTAAAATAGGAATTCATATCCCAAGAAAAAAGGACGAGTAAAGTCTTCCAATGTAAGCGAAGTAAAAATGGTGGGCCGTCCGCGACTCGAACGCGGGACCAATTGGTTAAAAGCCAACTGCTCTACCAACTGAGCTAACGGCCCTCAGAGGAGGTGCGTATCATACTGACCAGATAACAAAATTCAAGCGTTATTTTGATATCTGGTGGGGTCTTTTATACCTGCCTCGATAAAACCCTGAATACGCAGTCGGCAGCTGTCACATTTGGCGCAGGCAAGACCTTGAATACTCGCCTGATAGCAAGAAACTGTATCGCTATAGTCCACTCCAAGGGCAAGGCCCTCTTTGATAATCTGACCTTTAGTAAGATCAATTAAGGGCGCTTTGATCGATAGCCGATTACCTTCCACTGCGGCTCTTGTTGCTAGGTTACCCATGGCCTCAAAACTAGCTATATATTCTGGCCGACAATCCGGATAACCCGAGTAATCAACCGCATTAACACCTAGGAAAATAGTGTCCGCGCTGAGCACCTCAGCCCAACCAAGCGCAATGGATAGGAAAACGGTATTGCGTGCAGGCACATAGGTCACTGGAATTCCTACAGTTTCATGCTCTGGAATATCAATTGACACATCGGTCAGTGCCGAGCCTCCAATGGTTCCAAGGTCTAATTTAACGACTTTGTGCTGACTAACATTCATTAACTGGGATACGCGACTTGCCGCCTCTAATTCAGAACGGTGGCGCTGGCCATAATCAAAACTTAGGGTATAGCAGTCATAGCCCTGGCTGATCGCCATAGCAAGTACGGTAGTCGAATCAAGACCACCGGACACTAGGACAACGGCTTTTTTTGACATATTGGGAGGCCTTTCTTTAAAAGTTTTTGTCCAGGTAGCTCTGCGCCTTGCTGGCTACGCCACCAGAGCTCGCAGCCGCCTTGTCAAGAAATCGACGAGCGAGCTTATTTTGACCAAGCTGAAAATAGATTTTCCCCAATTTGAAATTAGAGTCCATTACCTTTGAATGATTAGGGTGTTGTTCGACAATTGTCATAAATGACTGCCGAGCTAACTCATCCTTCCGCTGCAATAGATAAATTTCCCCTAACCAATAATGCGCATTTGCGGTGTAGGGGCTCGCAGGATACTTATCCAGGTGCGAGTTCAAAGCTGTCGCAGCACCATCAATATCACGGCCCTTTAACAATTTATTTGAAGCCGCCTCATAATCTGTTTTAACTGCACCATCGTCTGTAGCCAATAAGACAAGCCCATCAGTCGGTAAAGAGCTGGCGACAGCCTCATCGATATTAGACTCACCCGCTCCCTCTTCTAATGACAATTCGCCGTACAAAGGCGTGACAGCTAAGTTGCCTATGGTTGAGCGGGGCTGGCCACCAGAATCAGCGGTATTGTCGGCAAGCACCTGAGATCCAAGGCGTCGGTCAATGTCTACGTAATCGTCTAACTGACGCTGTTTGACTTGCTGTAGTTCATGTTTTAGCTCTTCAACCATGCCTCGTAGTAACCTGACTTCATCGCGAAGCCCTTGCATAAGATCGTAGCGACTCTCAGCCATCTTTGATGCAGCACTCGGCTTGTAGGGTTTTGGTTTAACGCTCTCGTCCACAACCTCGCCTGCCGGAGCTGATGTACTCATATCAACGATAGGCGCTAGGTCTTGCGCTATAGAGATTACAGGCAGCGCTAGTAGCCCTATACATAACCCGGTATTAAAATTCATAACAATTCACTACTATTAACCAGTCAATCAAAACGAAAACGGCCAGAGTCATCGAAACTCCAGCCGCGTCGTAACAGCATGCTTTAAGACTCTACTCTACGGGAGAAGGTCTATTTTAACTCAACGCGACGATTCATACTCCACGCAGCGTCACTGCTGCCAAACGAGGCTGCTTGCTCTTCACCATAGCTGATAACTTCGATCATGCTAGGGGAAACGCCTTGTAAAACCAAGAATTCTTTCACAGCATTGCCTCGGCTTTCGCCTAGAGCCATATTATATTCACGAGTACCCCTCTCATCAGCATGGCCTTCCAAACGAATTGATCTCGGGTTGTCCATGAGAAAAGCGGCATGCTCAACAAGCGCGGCACGAGATTCTGTTTTAAGTAGGGCTTTGTCAAAATCAAAATAAAACACGGTCGCAGCGGACATTGTGGGTTCTACTGGGGCTTCTTCCACTGCTGTCGCCTCAGCTTCCATCTCAACTTCCACAGTCTGAACCGTCGTATCTTCAATATCCGACATGGTTTCCTCAACAGGGGTCGAACTGCAACCTGCAAGAACCAGCGAGAGGCATAGTGCTGACAAGCCAGTCTTAGTTACGGAAATGTTCATTTAAAGCTCCTTATATTATGGATTTTTACAATTTAAATTTATATGACTCTAACGCTAACGCAAAAATGGAGACCACGCCGGCTCTCTAACATCCCCTATTTTAGCGGGAAGAAAATACTTTACCCCAGCATCAAGCGACACTGCAGATAAAACACCCCGACCACCCTGCTTTGTTGCGTAGATAAGCATGGCACCATTTGGCGCGACGGTGGGTGACTCGTCCAACCTAGTTTCTGTTAATTCTAGCATACGCCCAGTTTTAAGGTCGAGCGTCGCAATATGAAAAACACTAGACTCTCTATGTACCACCACTAGTGTTCTTCCATCCGGCGCTAGACTCGGCCTAGCATTGTAGTTACCTTTGAATGTTATGCGCTCTACAACCTTTGATGCAATAGTTAATTTATAAATTTGCGGAGTACCTCCCCTATCTGAGGTAAAAAGTAAGCTTTTCCCATCAGGTGTCCAGGTTGGTTCGGTATCAATCGCAAAATGGCGTGTTAAACGAGACAGTTTATTTGAAGTAAGGTCCAACAAATAAATCTCTGGATTACCATCTTTAGATAGCACCAACGCTAGCTTATTACCGTCAGGTGCCCAGGATGGTGCCCCATTGAGGCCCGAAAAATTAGTGAGCTGTATGCGCTGCCCACCGACTAGCCGCTGCCGCCATATAGCTGGTCGACCGGTTTCGAAGGAGACATAAGCTAATTCATCACCTTTTGGCGACCACGATGGCGACATAATGGGCTGCGTCGACTCAAGCACCAGCTGCTCTCTTGCCCCATCAGAGTCTGACACATTTAATCTGTAGATGAACTTGTCATCGTTTAGCTCTGCGGTTACGTAAGCTAACCTAGTGCTGAATATACCGCGAATACCGGTAATTTCTTTGTAGACCTTGTCGCTAACCAGATGAGCTAAATCTCTTATCTGAGCTTCTGTACCGGTTACCCGATGCTTGAAAACTGTTTTTTGTGAGGTGACATCAAGTAAACTAAAGCTCAATTCTATTTTGCCCTCTGAGTCTTTTAAACCACCAACAACTAAATACTCACTGCCCAACAACCGCCAATCGCGATAATAAACATCATCCGCATTTTGTGGGAACGCCAACATGTTTTGTCTGGGAATAATTTTAAATAAACCACTGCGCAAAAGATCAGATTCTACAATCGCGCTAATATCTTCCAATACCTGTATACCATTTGTCGACATTGGCGCTACCGCGATTATCGTCGGCTTGTCGTTACCCTGTGTGACGCGAATCACCAACTCGCCCCAAGCTGCAACTGGCGTAAAGACTAGTACCATCACAACGGCAATGCTGTGGAAGGTTTTTGCTGTCACTAACAATCTAAATAGCATTTGGACTCCGCGGATTACAATCTGAGATCTTGTGGGCTAAACGCCACATCAACTTGACGAAATTTCTTTTCAAACAAAACTGGTGACATGCTCTGAAGTTCAATAAATTGGTCAGCCTTAAAGGCTGCCTGCTCTACTGAGCGATCAAAAGCACCGTCGCCACTTGACTTCAAGACGGTCACCCCGACGATACGGCCTGTTGGAACAAGCTGTAACCTTATTGTGGTTTCCATCTCTCGTCGTGCACTGGGTGGACGATTCCAGTTTTCTGACAATCTTCGCTGGATTAGCTGACGGTAACTATTAGCGGCTATTTCGTCCTCTTGCGCATTAATCAGAGACTGTTCTGCTGCAATAGCAGCAGCAAACTCACTTTCGATTAGTAGCCGTTGTCGCTCTGCTTCTTCTAAGCGCTTTTTTTCAGCCTGTGCTCGTTTTTCAGCCGTCAAACGCTCTTGTTCTTTTCGATCATCTTCAGCTTTACGCCGCCGCGCCTTTCGCGCCTGTTCTTTTCGTTTTTCAATCTCAAGACGCTTTTGTTTTTCTCGCTTTTTCTGTGCCGTATTGTTGGAAGGCTTTTTGACCTTCTTAACCGCTTTTTTCTTAGGGGCAAGCTCAACCAATTTAGCTTCAATATACTGAGGCTGAATCACTATCTGCTGTGTCATCGGCTGCCAGCCAATCACCAACGCCCATAACACTAATCCGTGCACAGTCAAGCTAAAGAGAATGCCTATACCATAGCTCAGGGAGTCTCTCATATTACTGGCGAGGAGGTTCTGTCACGAGACCTACCGAAGGGGCCCCTGCCAACTGTAACTCACTCATCAAGTTAACCACAGAGCCATAGTCAACGTTGGCATCACCCCAAACAAGCACCGGAGTCTGTGGCCTCTGACGGAGGACTTTAGCAACACGATCTTTAACATCTCCCAGAGATGTTGCTACGTTATCACCCTTTTGATCAACCCAATAACTGCCATCACTTTTAATCGACACGATAAAGGGCTCTTGTTCTTTGGTATCCATAGGAGCTGAGTTAGCCACAGGCAACTCAACCTTAACGCCCTGCATCAATAGCGGCGCGGTAATCATAAACACAACCAACAGTACGAGAGTCACGTCAATGTATGGAACAACATTAATTTCTGCAACTAATTTACGCTTTACTCTTTTACGCTTTAACAACCTAGCCTCCTAAAGTCGATGCTTGTTATCGCGAATGAAGCTGGCGATGCAAAATACTCGAAAACTCATCAGAGAAAGTTTCGTAACTGCTATTAAGAGCCTCAACCTTGGCTGCATAGCGGTTGTAGGCAATGACGGCTGGAATAGCAGCGAAGAGACCCATGGCGGTAGCAATAAGCGCCTCAGAAATACCAGGAGCAACCGTCGCCAGAGTAGCCTGTTGCACCATAGCCAGCCCCCTAAATGAATTCATAATTCCCCATACTGTGCCAAACAAGCCGATGTACGGACTAACTGAGGCGACACTGGCTAAGAAAGGCAAGTTTATGCTTAACTTTTCATCCTCTCGGGACAGGGCAACACGCATTGCCCGATCAGTCCCTTCCATCACCGCATCAGGATCTGCTTTATCAGATTGAGACAGCCGGCTAAATTCTCTAAAGCCCGCACGAAACACACTTTCAATACCATCAGTTACCCCTGCCTCTTTAGCTTTTTCCGTGAGCTCATGATAATAATCAGTCAAATCGATACCCGACCAGAAGGTGTCTTCAAATAGTCTAAAACTAGTCTGAGCATTACTAAGGAAGAGTCCCCGCTGCACTATCATTACCCAGGACATCACTGAAGCGACCAAAAGTATCACCATCACAGCCTGGACTAACACACTGGCATTCATTATTAACGCAAGTATTGATAAATTTTCTTCGTTCACAAATCTAAACTCCAATTTGGCTAGTGAGATGCTGAAACATTGCCTTGGGAACTGCCGCAGGGCGCTTATTATCAGCGTTAATACAGGCTACTCTGACAGAGCCTTCAACCAACAATTGATCACCGAGGTAAACTGCTTGAGACATTGAAAATGTTACTTTTGTCAAAGCTGTTAGCTTTGCCGAAACTACAATCTCATCATCAAGCCTTGCCGGTTTGTGATACTTTAATTGTAAATCGTGAACCACCAACTGCAATCCATCAAATAGCGCGACTTTGCCGTAACCAAGACTGCGCATATATTCGGTTCGAGCGCGCTCCATAAATTTTAGGTAGTTCGCATAATAAACAATACCACCGGCATCGGTGTCTTCAATATAGACACGCATTGGCACACTAAATTCAGTCATCAATGATATCCATCTGCTGCTGAATTCGTTTGGGGCTCTTAAGACCAAAATGTTCATAGGCCATTCGTGTTGCCATTCGACCACGAGACGTTCGCATTAAATAGCCCTGCTGAATCAAATAGGGCTCGATGACATCTTCTATCGTGCCCCTCTCTTCGCTGAGCGCTGCCGCCAGACTGTCGACTCCGACTGGCCCCCCCTCAAACTTTTCTATCAAAGTAAGCAACAACCGTCGATCAAGGTGATCAAATCCACTTTTATCAACATTTAACATATTCAACGCCGCATCAGCGACCAACTTGGTAATTGTGCCATCTGCCTTCACCTCAGCATAGTCACGGACTCGGCGTAGTAGCCGATTAGCAATACGCGGCGTACCTCTTGCACGGCAAGCAATTTCGCGTGCACCCTCATCGTCTATTTTAACATTGGTAATGCCACTAGCTCTCTTAACAATACTGCCCAAGTCTTCCTCTGAGTAAAACTCAAGCCTTTGCACGATGCCAAACCTGTCTCTCAAAGGAGAGGTCAGTAAACCTGCGCGAGTCGTCGCGCCAACCAGCGTAAAAGGAGGCAAATCTAACTTTATTGAACGCGCGGCAGGCCCTTCACCGATAACGATATCTAATTGATAGTCTTCTAACGCGGGATACAAAATTTCCTCGACTACTGGACTCAAACGGTGAATTTCGTCGATAAACAGGACGTCGCCAGGCTCTAGGTTAGTTAGCAGCGCTGCAAGGTCGCCTGCTTTTTCCAGCACGGGACCGGAGGTGGTTTTGAGGTCTACCTGCATTTCATGGGCGATGATATGCGCCAATGTCGTTTTACCTAACCCTGGCGGTCCAAAGACCAATGTATGATCAAGGGGTTCCGATCGTCTGCGAGCCGCCTCAATAAAAATCTCTAGCTGCGCCTTAACTGCCGGCTGGCCCACGTATTCATTAAGAGTTACAGGACGTAAAGCGCGGTCATAGCGTTCTTCAGAGGCAGAAATATCAGGCGAAATTAAGCGATCAGGCTCTATCATTTGGTAGCATCTCAAGTTTAGCTACAAGCATACAGTGGTGTCGTTACTTTTTCACTAAGAGCGCAATGGAATGCGTCGTATTTATGCTCTACCGCAACCTATCTAGAAACCATATTTTTTAGTGCACGCCTAATTAACTGCTCGGTACTAGTTATATCTTCATCAGAGACGCGACTAATCATCTTAGCGGCGTCCTGGGGCTTATAACCCAGAGCGGTCAATGCGCTTTCGGCCTCCTGCTTGATGTCCGGATGCTTGCCTGTCGCCGGGCTTCCAAAATCGCTAACTTGGGCAACATCAACCTTGTCACGCATTTCAACCACTAATCGTTCCGCCGTCTTTTTACCTACTCCAGGTAATTTGACCAGAGTTGCAATATCGTTATTGTGCACTGCTTCTGCAAACTCACTTGCAGACATACCCGAAAGGATTGCCAACGCCATTTTGGGGCCCACACCATTAACCTTTATCAATTGTCTAAATAGTGCTCGCTCTTCCAAAGTCGCGAAACCAAATAAAAGCTGAGCATCTTCACGAACGACAAAGTGGGTATGCAATGTGACTGCGCCCCCTACCTCAGGAATGTCAAAAAAAGTGCCTAGAGAGACTAGTACCTCATAACCAATACCTTGTACATCAACCAGCAGATCGGGAGCTTGCTTCGCGATAATGATACCTTTGATTTGTCCGATCATATTGTATAAATCTCTTCTGTTGATAGCTGGATTTTATTTAAGTCTACCGCGAGCAAACCCAGTCACTCCGCTACTCGCAAAGACTTCCTGAGAACGCATGCTATGACTATGGCAGATCGCCACGGCCAATGCATCCGCCGCATCTTCAGAGGGAGACTGAGGTAATTTTAATAGCTGGGTAACCATCATCTGCACTTGCTTTTTATCGGCTGCTCCAGTCCCTACCACGGCTTGTTTAACGCTTCTTGCTGAATACTCTCCGATTTTCAAGTCCGCATTGACGCCTGCCACGATTGCCGCCCCGCGAGCCTGGCCCAGCTTCAGCGCTGCTCTTGGGTCTTTTGCAAAAAATACTTCTTCAATCGCCATCTGTTCTGGATTGTATTCACCGATAATTTGGCTGACGCCATCAAAAATTATTTTCAATCGATCAGGAAGCGACTTTTCGGGCAAGCGAATAATGCCGCTAGTGACGTATTTTGGCTTCCCACTCTCAAAGTCAATTATTCCATAACCGGTGCGGCGTGATCCTGGGTCAATTCCTAAAATTCGAGTCATTATTTATCTTGGTGGTAACTGTCATGTGAGTGTTGCAACCCAGCGAGATAGAGTCAACTAATAAAAAGCCCCCTGAATATAATCCAAGAGGCTTTTAGTGACGCACTGAAGACTAATAATTGTTTAGTCTTCAGTTTTTTTAGCTGCCTTAGCTTTTGGGGCTGCCTTAGCTTTTGGGGCTGCCTTGGCTTTTGGGGCTGCCTTAGCTTTTGGGACTACCTTGGCTTTTGGGGCTGCCTTAGTTTTTGGCTTAGGAGCTTCTTCAGCAACAGGAGCTTCTTCGGCAACAGGAGCTTCTTCGGCAACAGGAG
>JABILI010000013.1 GCA_018654575.1 Porticoccaceae bacterium | reverse complement strand
TGTATTAAGCCCTTTTTTATCCAAAACTGCCTTTAAATGATGAAATACCTCAGTGCCATACCGAAGGGCCTCTTTGAAGCTAGGCGCACCAGCTGGGATAACCATGAACTCTTGAATATCGACACTATTATTGGCGTGTTCACCACCATTAATAATGTTCATCATTGGCACCGGCATACTGTAAATCCCTGGAGTTCCATTTAATTCAGCGATATGAGCATAAAGAGGCATATTTTTGTCTTGTGCCGCGGCCTTTGCCGTCGCTAAAGATACAGCCAGAATCGCATTGGCTCCTAAAACAGCTTTATTTTCAGTCCCATCAGCTGCAATCATAGCATCGTCAAGAGTTCGTTGGTCACTTGCAGATGTTCCCAACAATAAGTCCTTAATAGTGGTATTAATGTTATTAACAGCTGTCAAAACACCCTTGCCAAGATACCGTTCTTTATCGCCATCTCGTAACTCTAGCGCTTCCCTTGAGCCGGTAGATGCTCCAGAAGGTGAGGTCGCGGTTCCAACAATCCCATTTTCTAATATTACATCTGCCTGCACGGTGGGGTTTCCCCTCGAGTCCAATATTTCAAAGGCACGGATATCTGCAATATTACTCATAAGTTTCTATCTCCATAATAGATATTTAGGCTCCAAGGTGAAGTCTTTTAAATTGATGTCTGACGTCGTTATAGTAACCAACTAATTAACAGCAAGCTTTCACAGTATATTTAAATCTGGCTGGGATTTGATTAAATCATCAAAAGCTTTCATTTGAGTTAGAAAAGGCACCAATTTATCTAAGGGAAGCGCACTTGGACCGTCGCACAATGCTTTATCAGGGGTCGGGTGAGCCTCAAGAAATAATCCAGCAATACCAACGGAAATACCTGCGCGCCCTAATTCCGCTATCTGGTGACGCCGCCCTCCAGAAGCTAAGCCCATCGGATCTCTGCACTGCAACGCATGGGTGACATCAAAAATTAAGGGTAAGCCGCCGCTGACTTCTTTCATAGTTCTAAACCCGAGCATATCGACAACGAGATTATCGTAGCCCATGCAAGCTCCACGCTCGCAAAGCATAACTTTATCATTGCCGCACTCACGGAACTTATCAACAATATTACCCATCTGACTTGGACTTAAAAACTGTGGCTTCTTAATATTGATCACAGCATTAGTCGCCGCCATAGCTTCAACTAGGTCGGTCTGTCGAGCCAAGAATGCAGGCAGCTGTATGACATCACAGACTTCGGCTACTGGTTTAGCCTGAGCAATTTCATGAACATCCGTGATCAACGGCACATTAAATGTTGTTTTAATTTCTTGGAATATTTTTAATCCTTCGTCTAACCCTGGGCCTCGAAACGAGTGAATAGATGAGCGATTAGCTTTATCGAATGAAGCCTTAAAGATGTAAGGAATTCCCAATTTTTCAGTGGCCACGACATAAGCCTCGGCAACCTGCATCGCCATATCTCTCGATTCCAGAACATTCATGCCTCCGAACACTGCCAGTGGCGCATTGTTAGCCACGTCGATATTCCCTATTTGGAGCCTTACCGATGTCATATTTTTACTCCTCATTCCCTATTTTTGCTGTTGGAAAGCCATTGCAGCACCAACGAAATTTTCAAACAATGGATGGCCATCCCTAGGTGTTGAGGTAAACTCTGGGTGAAACTGACTAGCGAAAAACCATCGATGCTCAGGCAGTTCGATCGTTTCAACTAGCGTTTTATCAAAGGATAGGCCGCCGACAACAAGACCCTCTTCTTTCAACTGCGGCAGGTAATTATTGTTAACTTCAAAACGATGACGATGGCGCTCTTTAATCTGCTCACTGCCATACATAGACAAGGCATTTGAACCCGGTAATAAATGACAAACCTGCGCGCCTAAGCGCATTGTACCACCAAGATCTGAATCTTCGGTGCGTTGCTCAACATTGCCCGCTTCATCAATCCACTCTTCGATTAAACCAATCACTGGGTACTTAGTGTCTGGATCAAATTCAGTACTATTAGCGCCATCTAGTCCACATACATTCCTAGCATATTCAATAACCGCGATTTGCATACCCAAACAAATCCCTAAATAGGGAATGTTTTTCTCTCGAGCTGTTTTGACCGCATATATTTTACCTTCGATACCTCTAGCACCAAATCCACCCGGCACCAAAATAGCATCCACGTCGTTTACTAACTCATGGTTTTCTTGGAACTTTTCAGAGTCAATATAACGAATCTTAACCTTGGTTTTGTTATGAATACCAGCATGCACTAGAGCCTCAGTAAGAGACTTATAGGCATCGAGTAAATCCATATACTTACCAACCATAGCGATCGTCACCTCGCCTTCAGCATACATTTGATTCTCAACAACCTTATCCCATTGCTGCAAGTCTGCTGCTGGTTTTTGAATGTTAAAACGATCCAGTACAAACTGATCAAGACCCCATTCATGGAGCATTCTAGGAATTTTATAAACGGTCGGCGCATCCATGACCGGGACCACAGCTCGCTCTTCAACATTCGTAAATAGAGATATTTTTTTACGTTGTTCTTCTTCAATGGGGACTTCTGATCGACACAATAAAACGTCTGGCTGCAGTCCAAGAGAACGCATCTCTTTAACCGAGTGTTGCGTTGGTTTAGTTTTAGTCTCTCCAGCTGTTGCAATGTAAGGCACTAAAGTGAGATGTATTAGCAAGGAGTTCTGGTAGCCTAACTCACCTCGCATCTGCCGAACCGCCTCTAAAAATGGCTGAGATTCAATATCTCCTACTGTTCCTCCTATTTCAACAATAGCTATATCGTGATCACCAGCGCCAGCAACTATACGGCGCTTTATTTCATCGGTGACGTGAGGAATGACCTGGACGGTCCCGCCCAAAAAGTCGCCCCGACGTTCACGCCGTAAAATAGTTTCGTAGACCTGTCCAGTAGTAAAATTATTATTTTGGGTCATCTTAGCCCCCAAAAATCGCTCATAGTGGCCAAGGTCGAGATCTGTTTCTGCACCGTCCTCAGTGACATAGACCTCACCATGCTGATGAGGACTCATTGTCCCGGGATCAACATTTAAATAAGGGTCGAGTTTGAGCATTGTGACGTCCAATCCTCTCGCCTTTAGTACCGCACCCAAAGAAGCGGCGGCAATACCCTTTCCCAATGAGGAAACAACACCGCCGGTAACAAAAATAAAACGTGTCATAGTGACCCTATAAACAGTAGAGTTAGTCTAGAAAAAGATATCTTACGGGGTCGATTGGCCGAGAAAATAGCCGATGCCCATCCCAGTTAAGATGGTGTAATAGATTAACAGAAAGGTAATTGGTATTCTACAAAGAGTTGGTATGCCAATGGATTTTAATACTCTTCTCGCCCGGCTGAGCCTCCCATCCATCACAGATCCAAAAATCAGCGACAGCGACAAGTTGTTGGTCGATGAAAAATAGAGGTGCTCTATCTCGCCACCAGGGCTCTACATTGAATTCCTGAAGTAATTTTTTAAGGCTATTGGAGTGCCCTCTGCCCGCGGGCTTGCAACGCTCTCCGCCTTTTCTGATGGTCACACTAAGCGCTACCGCTAAATCTGCACGAAGGCCATCACCAACAGTTTGTTCGACTGTCAGATGGCTACCATCTGACAGGTTAAATGGATTATCAATATTCCAAATTAAATCTTTTTGTTGCTCGATAGAAGAATCAGCCTCCTCCGATACTTTGAGTAAATATAATCGATCTCGAAACCGGCAGTATTGGCCATCACCTATAGATACCTTGGGTGAACCGTCCTGACGAGCATCAATCAAGGCTACTAGCACCTCATTAATAACTTTGGCCCCAGGTGCGTTAAGCCCCTTGATCTCGGGCCAATAACGTAAAACGTTCTTCTGTTTAAGCTGTGTAAGATTAGAAAATAAACTAATAGACAAAGACCAACCTGCTCTTTCCTCTGCAGGCTGCAACGTTGCGATAGTTTCAATCGCAGTAGCTTCCGCTAACTGATGACCTTCATAACTTAACTCTGCCACGGCACGCAGACGCTGACGATAATCTGGCCATTGATGTGCAAGCACTGGAATTAGCTGATTACGCAAATAATTGCGCTCAAAAATGTCAACGTTATTACTCTCATCTTCCACCCATTTCAGGTTTTTGTCCTCGGCATAAGTTATAAGTGCAGATTTAGGCCAGCTCAATAAAGGCCTGATTAGGCGTCCTTGTCCAACTCTACGAGAAACAGGCATGCCCGACATGCCTTTGGAACCAGAACCTCGCATAAGACGATAAAGCAGTGTTTCAACCTGATCATCGCTATGGTGCCCAAGAAGTAAAATACCGTCTTGATTTAATAAATTCTCAAAAACTCGGTATCGACTCTGACGAGCCGCATCCTCTAGACCTTTCCCACTGGCAACCACCTCAACCACCTCACTATGGCAGGCGATATTGCGGCGACCACAAAAATCTTCGACGTGGGCCTGCCAAGCATTCGCCTTAGGTGATAAGCCATGATTAACATGAACCGCACAAAGACGTTCAACCGGAATAGTTTCCGCCAAAAGCGCTAATAATACCGTTGAGTCTAACCCACCACTGAATCCCACCAAGATCTGCGATGTCTTTTCGAGCTCATCCATTAGCGGGCCAATGACTAGCTCATACCCTAACTGCGCCTTTGCCACTAGCCTTGCCCCTCAGTAGCGACTAGATGCTCTTGCTGATAGCGATTAAATTGACGTCGAGTTAGCAGAGTGCAATTTTCCGTAACTGGGTCGAATGTAATCACGATATCGCCACCATTTAGCTGACGACGAACCTGACTAATTTTATTTTCAAGGCTAACCTCCTGACTACCATAATCGGTTCCCTCACGAAGGATGTACTCCTCAATCACAGCGACAAGAGTACCCTCGGGAAGGAGTTTAGGAGGTATTTCGATCACTCTTTTGGCTTCCTGAATCTCAGGGTCATGCGGTCGCTCTCACCAATCTTCAAATACTTCTCACGATCCTTATCTCCTAAGGCAAGCCTAGGTGGCAGGGTCCAGACGCCCTTAGAATGATCGGCTGTGTCCTTAGGATTAGCATTAATTTCAGAAGACTGCTCAAATATAAAGCCTGCTTGGCGACCTAATTCGATAACATAATCTTGCGTCATATAACCGCTTTCTTTCATCGTCTTTCTATCAGTACCCACGGTCGCACGATGTTCTACAACACCTAAAATACCGCCAGGTTTTAATGTCTTGAAAAACGAAGCGAACGCTTCGGCTTCGCTAGCGGTACCTAACCAATTATGCACATTTCTAAAAGTGACCACCGCATCTACGCTATTATCTTCTGTGTTCAAAATTCGGTTGGCTGCATCAAAAATACGTATTTCAACATTACCGTAAAGCGCCGGAGTTGCTGACATCTTTGCAGCGAATTTAGCTTGAGAATTACGATAATAAGCGCGCTCCGCATTGGGGTCGTAGTGCGCAGCAAAAAGAGTGCCGGTTAAATGTTCGGCCAGAACGTCGGTATACCAACCACCTCCCGGAGAAATTTCAACCACGTCCATCTCTGGCGTAATGCCAAAAAAGCTCAAGGTCTCGGCAGGATGACGGAACTGGTCTCGAGATGTGTTTCGCTCTCCATAGGCCGTCATGGAACCCACTAACATAAACACCAGTAATGTAGCCTTAGAGCAGACCTTGCCGATCTGCTGCAAGCGTTTAAATTTATTTATGGCTAAATTCCCTACTATTAATTTCACGTGAATCGCTCCGTTGAAATGTTTTATTCCTAGTTTTAACTCCACTATAGCCACTATAACAGCGACGCTTAATAGTGCCATAATAAACAACGTCATTATCTATAGGAAGACTCTCATGCGACACTTAGTATTAACTGTCTTAGCAGAAGATCAGCCAGGCATCGTTGAGCAAATCGCAAAAATCATAATGTCCCATGAAGGCAGCTGGGTAGAAGGCAAAATGAACCGACTGGCGGGAAAATTTGCGGGCATTCTTCTCGTAGTGGTTGCGGAAAGTCGATGCCAACCCCTGCAGGCTGGGTTGATAGAATTGGATAAGCACGGAATAAAAATTACCGTCGACCAAACCATCTCGCTGTCTTTGCCCTACAAAAAAGATGTTTGGATGGAGATTGTTGCCAATGATCGACCAGGTATTATCGGCGAAATATCCTCTCTACTAGCTAAAAAAGGTATCAATCTAGAATCTCTTGAGACCGTTTGCGAGAGCGCTCCCATGTCAGCCGGCGTGATGTTTAAGGCCCGGGCCAGCGTACAATTACCTAAAAAAATATCAGAAAGAGATTTGATGGGCTTACTCGAGAGCTTATCGGACGACCTTATGGTCGAAATTGTGCAGCCGTAACAAACAACTCTCTTCGCCAATAGATTTACTAAGGTCATTGAGCGACCTAATTAATGTAAAATGACAAGTCGTTGCAGCACTACTTTTTAAAAAGGGCCAATATGCTTGATATCGCGCTTTATCAACCTGAAATTCCCCCTAATACGGGCAATATTATTCGTCTTTGTGCCAACACTGGATTTCGCCTGCATCTTATCGAGCCGTTGGGGTTTGAGTTAGATGACAAACGTCTTCGACGGGCGGGCCTAGATTATCGCGAGTTTCAAGATCTTCAAATTCATCCTGACTGGGCATCATACCTAGGTACAGTAAATCCAAAAAATATTTACGCCTTAAGTACCAAAGGAACTGTGAGTTATTCGTCAGTAGCGTACCAGCCGAATGATACGCTGCTATTTGGCCCAGAGACCAGAGGGATTCCAGATGATATCCGGAACTCCGTAGGGTTAAATAATGTACTGCGCTTGCCGATGCACTCTTCAAGCCGAAGTCTAAATTTATCCAATACTGTGGCCATAGTGGCTTATGAAGCGTGGAGACAGCTGGGATTTGACGGCAGCAGCTAAATAGCAATCTGATTTAATTTTTCTAATCTTCAAACTCCTAGTATCATAGACAGCCTATTGCACCATTCAAACGTAAACCTATGAACCAAAGCTTTATAACTATATATCGTGAGACAGACGACAGATGACAATAAAAATCGGTTTATTTTATGGCAGCACAACCTGTTATACCGAGATGGCTGCAGAAAAAATTCGCGACTCCATCAATGAAAGCTATGGTTCAAACATCGTTAGTATTCACGATATTTCTTTAGATTCGATCCAGCGCATAGGCGAATATTCCTATTTAATTCTTGGCATTCCCACCTGGGATTTTGGTGAACTGCAAGAAGACTGGGAAGAAATATGGGATGATCTCGACGATATTGATCTCAGCGGTATAACTGTCGCCCTTTATGGACTCGGTGACCAGATAGGTTATCCAAAATGGTTTCAGGATGCATTGGGGTTTTTGTGGGAAAAGGTTATTGCCCAAGGCGCACAGACGGTGGGGAAATGGCCTAATCAAGGCTTTCGCTTTGAGGAATCAAAGGCCCTTACAGTTGATGAAAAATATTTCGTTGGGCTACCTCTAGACGATGAAAATCAGTTGGAATTAAGCGATAGTTATATAAACCAATGGTGCCAACAAGTCATCCGTGAGTTTGGTCTCTAATCATGGCCATTATTGCTGCCGATATCGAGTGGCGACAAGGGCTTCCCTACTCCCCTCTCTTCAAAGAATTTTATTTTCCCCCCTCTACCGATATGGATGAAAGTGAATCGGTATTTTTACAACAAAGTGAGTTAAAACAACGCTGGCAGAGCCTAGGCAAAAATTTTCACTCATTTACCATTGCTGAAACTGGCTTTGGCGCGGGCCTCAATTTCCTTTTGTGCTCTGATTTATGGCTAAATACCGCCCCCAAAAATAGCGTACTAGAGTTCTTTTCTGCTGAATTATTTCCTATCGATAAAGCCGAACTCGCAAAAATCTTATCTCAGCGTCCCCATTTATGTACTTTGTCGAACGAGTTAATTAAACATTATCCAGTGCCAGTGCCTGGCATTCATAACATCGAATTATTCCAGGGCCGGGTAAAACTTCATCTTATGTTTGGTGATGCTAACGAGATGTTTAGCTCGATTAGTCAAAGCCCCAACCAAGCGCAAGCGCATCACAATAGGAAGCCAGTAGACCTATGGCTTCTCGATGGCTTCGCACCGATAAGTAATCCTGCTCTGTGGAGTTCTGATTTACTGGCAACTATCGCTTCTCTATCTGATCAAACTACCGTCGCACTGACGGCTAATATTGATCGAAAAACTATCTCAACCGTTTCTAACAATCTGCAATCAGCTGGATTTTCTGTTGAGTCATATGAAAATAATGGTTCACCAAAATTACGATTAAAAGCGTCATTTGTTGGTGGAAAATCTCAGCAGAGTACATCTGATAATTCATCAGGTCCAAGCCAATGGCATCTAGATAAGACCGTGCGTCCAATTTCACTCAGAGATCATGAAGTCGCCATTATTGGCGCTGGTATCGCCGGCTGCACCACGGCGGTAGCTCTAGCGAAACGCGGTTTCAAAGTTAAAGTAATAGATAGGCACGCTCTAGCAGGTCAGGAGGGATCGGGTAATAGTCAGGCCATCGTCTATCCCAAGCTGTCGCCGCGAGACGATGTTCTACCGCGTATTAATCTCAGGGCCTTACTGTTTGCCAGCCGCTACTACGCGCCATTTTGGCAACGTGGGCTGGGAAACCAGTGCGGGGTCATATCTTTGCCTGAAAACCCCAAAATTGCTGAGGACTTCATTAAAATTAGTCAGCGCTTTTCAGGTTGTGACGATTTTGTTCATCTTTTAAAAAATGATCAACTCTGCGATCGTAGTGGTATTTCGCTGAATTCTCCAATAGGTTTGTTTTTTCCCCTGCTAGGCTGGTTGCCACCGGCAATAATTTGTCAGCAACTGCTCGAAGAGTATCGGATACCTCTGATGAATATCGATATTGATCACTTTAACCACCAACAGTCGGACAATCGATGGAATCTTATCGATACCTCAGGAAAACTAGCTCATAGCACTGACATTCTGGTAGTTGCGACTGCGTATGGCTGTGAAAATTTTGAGCAAACTAATTTCTTACCTGTTACTCAACTCAGAGGCCAAATTAGTAAGTTGCCTGCGAAAGCTAAAACTAAATCATTAAAAACTATCATCTGTGGTGAAGGTTATCTCACGCCGGCTCAGGATGGCTATCACAGTTGCGGAGCGACTTATAATAAAGGTCTTTTTTCAACTGAGTTACGCGCTGAAGATCATGAAATAAATATAGCGAAAATGCGACATACGGACCCAGGTCTTGATGCTGCATTAGAGAACCTTGATGCTTCCAATATGGAAGGTAGAGCGAATTTTCGCTGTACCACTAAAGATTACTTACCTATCGTTGGACCCGTACCTAACTTTTCATCAATGCTTAAGAATTTTAGCTTTCTTCGCCGCGATGCACGTACAGACTCTATGGTAATGGGTGATTATCAACCTAACTTATATATTAACTGCGGGATGGGATCTCGAGGACTTAGCTATGCGCCCCTTACAGCAGAACTTCTGGCATCTCAGATAAGCCAACAAATACCCTCTTTGGAGAGGGATCTTGTTCAAGGAATGCATCCTGCAAGATTTTTAATTAGAGATTTAAAAAAGAAGCAGCTCTAAACTAATGTAATAGTTTTGAATACCCACTGACCTAGTGTAAATTACTGCCTGCATATTAATAACTTAACTAAAAAACCGAGAATGGCTTCATGCGAAATTTTAAAATTCGATCAACTACTGGAGTGATTCTATTAGCCTCTATTTTGTTCTGTAGTGGCTGTACAGTAAATCCTAGCGAGTCACCTCAAGATTTAGATAACTCGCTAACAAAGGTTTGGACTGGGCCCCACAATGGTGTCCCAGCCTTTAATGAAATGACGCTAGAAGATCTAAAGCCGGCTTTAAACCAGGCAATGGCTATAAATCTAACGGAAATAGAAAAGATTACTAATCAGTCAACTACCCCAAATTTCGACAATACGATAGTCGCTCTTGAGCGCACGGGTAAAGTCCTCGATAGGGTATTTACCTACTATGGAATCTGGTCATCGAACTTATCGTCCCCTGAATTTCGTAAGATTGAGGAGGAAATGGCCCCCATAATGAGCGCCTTCTTTTCAAAGATTAGCCAAAATCAGGCTCTGTTCGACCGCGTTAAGGCAGTGTATGAAAACCTCGGCTCAAGCACTCTAAGAGCAGACCAACAACGCCTCGTTACACTTACTTATAATGGTTTCGCCCGCAATGGAGCGATGCTTTCTGCAAAAGATAAAATTCGCTATACAGTGATTAATCAACGTCTTGCTGAGCTCTACACTCAATTTAGTAACAATGT
>JABILI010000037.1 GCA_018654575.1 Porticoccaceae bacterium | reverse complement strand
TGCTTTTTTAAATCGTTAATTAAAGTGCGGAGGTGTTTATGCTACATTCGGTTGACCTTAGCGACTATATGGTTCAGGGGCCCATAAAGATCCTAGCAGAGTCGGATCTTTTTGACGCGATTCATATGATCATCGACAACAGGATATCTGGAATATGCGTGGTCGATGAGCATGATGACCTCGTGGGTTTGTTGTCTGAAATAGACTGTCTGCGCGCTATTCTCGCGGTCACCTACAACGAGCATGGTGATGTTGGTAAGGTCGGTGATTATATGACCAAAGAGGTTGATTACTGCGACATACATGCTGACTTAGTCGATATAGCTGATGATATGGTGAAAAAGGGCCATCGCCGCCGCCCAGTGCTTGATCACGGTAAGCTGGTTGGTCAGATAACGTGTCGACAACTATTGCGAGTGGTTAGTGAATTCAATCAAAATGCGGTGGTAGTGTAGAGTCATCGGTCAGGTGTTTGATATCAACTGATCGTAACGGGTGATAGTGCGGTTATCATCCAGGTGGTATAAATGATCCACTGCCTTTGGCATGCTAGTTAAGCAATGCTCTGTGATACGCTGAAAGTAATCAATAAAGTGTCGAACATCACTTTCACCCATTATATCCGAAGGCAACGGATCTTTAACGTTGAGCATTAAGCGCTCTGCTAGTTTTTGTTCCTGCTCTAGTCGCCACTGAAAAACCCTATCAAAGGAAGGCGCTTTAAGCATCACGCAGCGATCGGCCATGTTAAATAAAGATTGATAATCTCCTGCCAATGCTTCATTAACGTAGTGCCGCCATACCCCATTGGGATCAGACTGCTTTTCTAATTCGTTTACTGGTGCGGCTAGCTTTCCTTGTAACTCTGGCGTGGCACCAAAGCACCAGCCCTCCAGCACTATAAGACCAATCGGACCTTCCACAGTTACAGAGTTTTCGACTTTAGCTCTATCGTCAGTACTTTTATCAAATCGAGTCAGCAACGTCTTTTTGCCGGATTTAAGACTACTTACCGTGTTGATGGCTAGTTTAATATCATGAGTACCAGGCACTCCACGGACGGCTAATAGGGGATGCATGTCATGCGCAAGCGCAGTTCGCGCTGCCTTGGTTAGATAAAAATCATCTAATGACAATGAGACTGTAGCTACCCCATGCTGGAGTTTCACTTGCGTGCAAAGGTAATCGGCCAACGTTGACTTACCTGACCCCTGGCAGCCGTTAATCCCTATGATTTGGATACTTTGGTCGCGCTCATAATGTTCACCAAACTCCGAGATGATAGGAGAAAACCATTTTTCAGCCATCGATAAATACGATTCAGGCAACTGATGTCGACTAATAAAACTTTGTAACGCTGGAGTAATCATAAAATTAGGACTTTAAAGAAACGATAGAAGCTAAAATGCTAGTATAATTACAGTATAGGTTGAAATACCTGACTTAATGAAATGTTCGCTGTGAATTACGAACATAATCGGTAAAAGCTGCATTCAAATATCATTTTTAATTGGACTAAATCGTATGAATCATCCTTTTGGTAAGCGTTTTAAATTAACCTATATCGCACTTCTATTTACAGCGCTATGTTCGATCTCAGTGCCTAGCGTGGCAGGTAATGTGATCCTGATCATCGGTGATGGTATGGATGATCATCAGATTACGATAGCTCGCAACTATCTTGTGGGTAGCCGCGGTAAACTTACGCTTGATCAACTTTCTCTTAGAAGCACGGCGCAGGTATTGACTGTCGATGACGAAAACCCAGATCAAGCGATCTATGTGGCTGACTCGGCAAACAGCGCAACTTCAATTGCCAGTGGTGTAGTAACGAGTATTGGGCGAGTAGGTACTAGTGCAGGTGATGACAAAGACTTAGTGAACATTGTTGAGCTGGCTCACCTGCAGGGGATTAAAACGGGGATAGTTAGTACGGCTAGTATTACTGATGCCACACCAGCTTCTTTTTATGCACATGTCAGTGAACGTGGCTGTGAAAACCCTGAGATGATGGTGGAAGCCGAAAATTACTATAGATTAATGGTTGATTGTTCGCAGGACCTAAAAAGTAATGGCGGCCTGGGTTCTATTTCTGAGCAGTTGGTTGATTCAGGCGTTGACGTAGCCCTTGGCGGTGGTATGACGCATTTTTTACCAACAGTTGAGGGGTTAGATCAGACTGTCCTGCAGTTAGCTGAAAAGAAGGGCTATCATATAGTGACAAGTGCATCTGAATTAGCTAATCAAGACTCGGGCAAACTACTTGGTTTGTTTTCACCGATCACTATGCCTGTTTTGTGGCGTGGTGAAAACGATAGAGTGGCAGAAAAACCTGAGGTCAGTTTGCTAAATAGCATACACTGGATGCTTGGTTCGGTTACCTATCCTGAACCCATGTATTGTGAAGAGAATCCTGAACATTTGGGTATGCCAAGCCTTGCGTCGATGACTGCGGAAGCGTTGTCACGATTGGCAGGGGAGGATGCTGGAGACGATACATTTTTCTTGATGATCGAATCAGCATCAATAGATAAGCAATCGCACGAACGAAAAGCCTGCGGCAGTATTGGAGAGTTGCAACAACTTGATGAATCGCTTGAGCTTGCGTTAGCGTTTGCAGAGAACCATCCCGACACACTCGTCTTAGTCACGGCTGACCATGGTCAAGCCGCGCAATTGGTTCCCGAACGGACTCTTTTTATAGATATTCCAGTGCCCGTCTACAGCCCGGGTCACCTCGCCCGTATTCATACGCCTGAGGGTGCCATTATGGGTGTCAATTACGCCACTAATGATTTCTTTAGTGAAGAACATACAGGGGTTAATGTGCCCTTGCTAAGCAATTCGGTGGGCCAAGGGCTAGTGCCGGCAATGGTCACTCAACCTGAAATTTTTGATATTATTAAAAACCATCTATTAAAATAAAAATCACGCCCAATAAATAGGATCTAGACACATGTTGACAGTACATCATCTTAATAACTCACGCTCTCAGCGTATTATATGGTTACTTGAAGAGCTGGGTGTTGACTACCAGATTAAGAGCTACCAGCGTGACCCTGTCACAAGCTTAGCTCCGCCAGAGCTTGAGGCAGTGCATCCCTTGGGGAAATCGCCGGTGCTAACTGATGGAGATGTCACCGTCATTGAATCTGGCGCTATTATTGACTATCTGTTGCGTCATTACGGTGGTGGCCAACTTTTACCCTCGACAGGTAGCAATGACCATGAGCAATACCTTCAATGGCTGCACTACGGGGAGAGTGGTGCGGTGTTGCCATTAATGCTCAAACTTTACACATCTAAGCTGCCCGATGGTGGCGAGGTCTTGAAACCGCGTATCAGTGAGGAGTTAACGCGACACTTGGGTTATATAGAACAATCCTTAGAAGGCGTTAGCTGGTTTGTCGGGGATACCTTTAGCGGTGCAGATATTCAGCTGTCTTTTATTGCCGAAATTGCCCCCATGATGTATTCGGCTGATAAACTTCCTAACTTAATGGCATTTCGTGACCGTTGTCATGAGCGACCTGCTTATCAGCGCTGCATAGCTAAAACTGACTTTTATGCCTACGGGCCAAAATAATATAGAGAAAACATGAATATAGGATCGATTAAAATCGGCTTAACCGTTTTGTGTCTGAGCCTTTTAACAGCCTGCAGTGAAAGCAAAGTGCCCCTTGTGTGCCTACCGGGCAGTGAAGCTAATCAAACTATTAATGTTAGTGGAGGTGATTTTAAATTTGGCGATAATCGTTATTATCCTGACGAGGGCCCGCTTAAAATCACCCGGGTTGCTGACTTCAATATTGATAAAACCGAAGTTACTAACGGTCAGTTTAAGGCCTTTGTTGAGGCTACCGGTTATGTCACTGCTGCCGAGCGAGGCCTGTCCGAAGTAGAGTTTCCGCTGATTCCATCAGAGTTTAGAGTGCCAGGCTCTATGGTATTTGTTGCCCCTGATTTAGATAAGCCAAGTTCGCCAGAAACTTGGTGGCAGTTCATTCCTGGCGCGAATTGGCAGCATCCAGAGGGGCCTGTCAGCTCCATTGAGGGTAAAGAGGCCTATCCCGTGGTTCAGATTATCCATGCCGATGCTGTAGCCTATGCTCAGTGGCTGGGGCGACGATTACCCACTGAGGCCGAGTGGGAGTATTCCTCTCGTGGTGGGCTAGAGGGTGCTTCTTTCTCATGGGGAGAAGAGAGCCCCAACGAGGGCAAGTCAAAGGCCAATACTTGGCAGGGACGCTTTCCCTACAACAATGTGAACGAAGACGGTTTTGTTGGTAGTTCCCCTGTGGGCTGCTTTGCAGCTAATGGACTTGGGCTGTACGATACCACGGGCAATGTCTGGGAGTGGACTGATACGGCTTACGGACCTGATCGCAAACGAGACTACGGCATTGAAGGCTATGATCCACAACAACCTGGGGTGACTGTTAAGACTCTCAAAGGCGGTTCCTTTTTGTGCTCAGACAACTACTGCCAGCGCTTTCGACCCGCTGCGCGACAGGCTCAAGATACGACTTTGGCATCATCCCACATTGGTTTTCGCACAGCGGCAGATATTCTAGCTCACTAGTTTGATTTAAGTCTGAGACTTACTGTTCAAAAAGGCGTGCGCTGATAAATCCGCAGAGAAAAATGTATTGGTGTAGTCAGAAGGGGAAGGGCCGCCAATTTTTCTTGCTGTTCAGCACTGGTATGCCAGTAGTAGGGAGTCATGGTCAACAGGTCAAGAATGTCAGGCCCCTTCACGGTGATACCTGTCTTAACGTCTATCTGTTCCTTAAGATCAAAGACCGGGTGTTCATCCAATACCTTAAAGTTGCCGCTATGGGGTTGATGTTGTTCATAAATGTGCGCGGTAAGGCCTGTGAGATGCTCCTCTCCAGGGCCCACCATCAGCAGGAAACCATCAGTGCTTAAAATCCGTGCGGTCTCTTCTGGGCATATCGGCGAGAACACCGATAGCGCTGTATCTATACTATTGTCAAATAGGGGTATCTTGTAGGCACTGTCTACAACCAGTTGAGCGTCCAGCTTACGTTTGGCTGCTAGCCGCACAGCAGCTTTAGAAATATCTAAGCCAAGTAGCTTTAAGCTGGCGTTGGAACTCTTAGCCGCATTTCGCAATTGTTCCAGGTAATAGCCTTCGCCACAGCCAATATCTAGCAAATTTTGCCCAAAACCAAGAGGACAGTTATTGACTGCAGTAGTGATGGCATCAGCTAGAGGCTGATAATAACCACCATTTAAAAACCGTTGCCGACTTTTAATCATTTGGTCACTGTCACCTGGTATTTTACTTCGCTTGTGCTGGGCTAGATGCAGGTTGAGGTAGCCCTCGCGGGCAAGATCAAAATTATGGTTGTTGGCACAGCGATAGACTCGTGTCGCATTGCCTGCGACGGCACTTAGTTCACCATCGCAGTTGGGGCATTTAAGCGTAGAGGCTTTGCCCTGGTCTCTATCTAAAATAATCCGACTACCTCACCATTTTCGTCAACATCAATATTGTTCGCGGCGGGTACTCTTGGCAGGCCAGGCATGGTCATAATATCGCCACAGACCACTACAATAAAACCAGCACCGGCAGACAATCGAACTTCGCGGATTGCTACTACATGATTGTTCGGCGCCCCTTTGAGGTTCATGTCTGTCGAGAAGCTATATTGAGTTTTGGCAATGCACACCGGAAAATGGCCATAACCAGCCTCTTGGAAACCGTTAATTTGGTCCCTAATTTTTTGGTCGGCAATAATGTCATCGGCACGATAAAGGCGTGTAGCAACCGTTTTAATCTTGTCCCAAATTGGCATTTCATCGGCATACAGAGGCGCAAAGTTAGCATGACCGCCATCGACTAAAGCAACCACTTCATGAGCTAGGGCTTCACTGCCCGCGCCACCATCGGACCAATGGGTACATTCAATCGCTTTCACGCCATTTGCTTCAGTTACCTGCTTAATCATAGCGATTTCGGCATCGGTATCGGTTGTAAATCGGTTGATCGCAACCACGACTGGCACACCAAATGATTTAACGTTCTCAATATGTCGCACTAGGTTGCTACAACCCTCCTGTAAGGCTTCTACATTTTCTTGACCCAGGTTGTCTTTACTCACGTGTCCGTGCATCTTAAGCGCTCTAACCGTGGCAACGATGACCGCGGCGTCGGGACTTAAATTGGCACTGCGACACTTGATATTAAAGAATTTCTCCGCCCCCAAGTCTGCTCCAAAGCCGGCTTCGGTTACCACATAATCAGCTAATTTTAGGCCCGCTTTGGTGGCTATAACCGAGTTGCAGCCATGAGCAATATTGGCAAAAGGACCTCCGTGAATAATCGCCGGATTATTTTCTAAAGTCTGTACTAAATTCGGTGCAAGCGCGTCTTTAAGCAACACAGCCATGGCGCCAATACCTTTAATCTCACTGGCTAAAATTGGCTTATGATCGCGGCTGTAAGCCACAACAATTTTGTTTAGCCGAGCCTTAAGGTCCTCAAGGTCGTTGGCTAGACAGAATATGGCCATAATTTCTGAGGCCACGGTAATGTCATAACCGTCTTGGCGAGGGAAACCATTGCCGGGACCGCCAAGACCACAGTTAATACTGCGAAGGGCGCGATCATTCATGTCAATCACTCGCTTCCATTGAATACGTCGAGCATCTATTCCTAGGCTGTTGCCCCAATGAATATGATTGTCGAGCAGAGCAGAGAGTAGATTGTGGGCCGCACCTATTGCGTGGAAATCCCCTGTAAAGTGCAGGTTGATATCTTCCATAGGTACTACCTGAGCATAACCTCCGCCAGCCGCGCCACCCTTCATGCCAAAACAGGGTCCAAGGCTTGGTTCGCGCAGACAAACAATCGATTTTTTACCGATTTTGTTTAGACTGTCATTAAGCCCAACAGAGGTCGTGGTTTTACCTTCGCCAGCTGGAGTTGGGCTAATAGCAGTCACCAAAATCAACTTTCCGTCTGGGCGGTCTTTTAGCGAGGTCAAATAGTCAGGGTCGATTTTTGCTTTAGTTTTTCCGTAGGGTACAAGCGCAGACTCTGGTATACCAATACCTGCGGCTACGTCGGTGATCGCTTTCATCTTGCTGTTGCGGGCGATTTCAATGTCACTCATTGCTGTAGCTCTCTCTTTTAATGGGTGCTAACTGTTAGGTGCTTCATCTTCCGCAAAGCCTATGTTGAATGGATTTCTAAGACCGTCAATGGCTGTCTCAAAAGCGACTCTAAATGCTTGGCGTTTTCAGGTATGAATCAGTCGCAACTGTACGCCATCTACGGCGGGTTGCCAGTTACACTTCGCAATTATTATAGCCCTAAATAACAGTCGAAATTGAGAAGTTGCTATGAAGAAAAGTGCACAGGTGGTAGTAGTTGGCGGGGGTGTTGTGGGCGTTAGTACGCTCTATCATCTGGCCAAGAAAGGCTGGATTGACGTAGTTTTAGTTGAACGAAAAGAGCTAACGTCCGGTTCTACATGGCACGCTGCGGGTTTGCTTCCTTTGTTTAATATGAGTTACTCGGTGGGTAAGTTACATCAGTACTCGGTCGACTTTTATCACGAATTACAGGAAGAAACCGGCCAAAATGTTGGGTTTAGTGTGGTCTCTAACATACGATTGGCGGCCACTGAAGACCGCATGGATGAGTATAAATATTACTCAGGCATCGCTCAAACAGTGGGCGTAGAGGTTAATTTCTTAACGCCGGAAGAAGTTAAAGAGGTCTGGCCGCTGTGCAATACTGATGGAATTATCGGTGCTATTCAGCACCCAGATGACGGCTATATTCAACCAGCTGATCTTACTCAGGCGCTAGCCAAGGGTGCTCGCGCTCGTGGTGCAGAGATATATCGTAATACGACTGTTTTGGATCTTGAGCAACAGTCAGATGATAGCTGGATAGTCAGAACCGACAAGGGAGACATTCACTGTGAACATGTCGTTGCTTGTACCGGTAATTTCGCGCGTAAAACCGGGGAGATGGTGGGCCTTGATATCCCGGTCATTCCAGTAGAGCACCAGTATATTGTGACTGATCCACACCCCGATATCCTAGCCCGCAAAGCAGCGGGTTTACCAGAGCAGGCGGTATTGCGCGAATCTGACGCAGGTTACTACCTTAGGGAAGAGGCGAGTGGGTTTATCTTGGGGCCCTATGAAGAGGGCGCGCCCTGTTGTTATGTGGACGGGCCTAGCGATCAGTCCGAATATGAGTTATTTAACGGTGACCTTGATCGACTAATGCCACATATTGAAGCTTGCATGAGCCGGGTTCCTGCCTTCGCTGAGGTGGGTGTCAAAACCGTTTATAACGGGGCTATTGCCTACACCCCAGATGGCAACCCTATCGTGGGTCCAGCCTGGGGGCTAAAGAACTTCTGGCTTAATGAGGGGCACAGTTTTGGTATCACCGCAGCCGGTGGTGCTGGTTGGCAGTTAGCGGAATGGATTGTAGACGGAGAGCCTACAGTCGACATGATGGGCGTTGATCCGAGGCGTTTTGGACCTTACGCGACTCGCGGTTATCTGCGCACCAAAAACGAAGAGGCCTACGATCACGTCTTTAAGAATCACTATCCAGACGAAGAACGTGGTGGTGCGCGTCCTTTAAAAACTACACCTTGCTATGATCGTATGAAAGACCTAGGTGCGGTATTTGGTTCAGTGTATGGCTGGGAGCGACCCAATTGGTTTGCACCTCCGGGTTATTCATTATCAGAGGATGATCTCGATAAATCGGATACATTGTGGAATAAAAACCATTCTACAGCGCTAGTTGACGGTCGTATTGTTGAGAAAAATTCTTTTCGCCGCTCTAATTACTTTGATTTCGTCGGTCAGGAATGTCGCCATGTGAATGAGCATGTTGGCGTCTTGGACATGTCTGCCTTTTCCAAGTGTACAGTGACTGGCCATGGCTCTGAAGGTTGGCTGAACAGTATTGTAGCTAACAATGTGCCTAAAGGGATTGGTCGCATAGGGCTCTGCCATATGCTGTCAAAAAATGGTGGTGTTCGAGCAGAATTCACTATTTATAAGCGAGCAAAAAACAGCTACTACCTAGTGTTTGCTGGAAGTCAAGAACGCCATGACTGGGACTATCTTACCAAGCTAGCGCCTCGTGATGGTTCGGTTAATCTTCAGAAAATCACTACTCAAATGGGCGTGCTGGTGCTAGCGGGACCAAAATCTCGTGATGTGCTCCAAAAGCTCACTGATACGAATCTATCGAATGATAACTTTAAATGGCTAACCGGAAAGTCGATTAATGTCGGCTACGCTCAAGCAGAGGCTCTGCGTGTTAACTTCGTTGGTGAACTGGGTTGGGAACTACACCACCCAATTGAGATGCAAAACTATATCTTTGATCAATTAATGAATGCCGGTGCCGAGTTTGACATCAAGCCCTTTGGCATTCGTGCAATGGACTCTATGCGCTTGGAAAAATCATATCGGTTAATTCCTCGTGAGATGTCCATCGAATACTCAGCCCTTGAGTCTGGTCTGGATCGTTTTGTGAAATTGGATAAGGATTGTGATTTTGTCGGCAAGCAAGGCCTTATTGATTGGCAGCAGCGCGGGTTTGAAAACTGCTTTGCAACTCTTGAGGTTCATGGGGTTATGGATGCTGATGCCCGAGGCTCTGAGGGGTTGTATAAAGAGGGTCAGTTAGTGGGTCGAGCAACTTCAGGAGGGTTTGGGTTTCGCGTCGATAAGTCTCTAGCGTTAGGCTTGGTGGAAATAGCCTATGGAGCTATTGGCACTGAATTGGAGATTGAAATTTTAGGTGAACGTTACCGGGCTACGGTGATTGAAGAATCTCCGTTTGATGGCGACAACGCGGCCCTCAGAAGTTAGGTAAAAAACGGCGTTAAAAGATACTTTTAAGTAGCGTCGCATACGGGTATTACCGTGTCGCATCGCCATATGCGGACTGCCCTAAACAGGAACAGACTGCGGACGATAATAGATAGATCAAATGAGCGAACTAAGCTCTCCAACGGAAGCGTTATTATGACTGAACGAGCAGGGCGTAGAAGAGCAGGAAGAGAGAGCGGTGGCCGTGAAGGGCGTCGCGAAGCTCGTGCCAATGCGGTGGTTGAAACTACCCCGTTTATCGAGCGGAAAATTCCGTATTTTGAATACCTTACCGAAGAGAATTTACAGCTGATAGAAGACAATGCCGACATCCTTTTAGAAGAGATAGGTATTGATTTTTTGGATGATCCAGAAGCTCTGAAAATGTGGAAAGAAGCCGGAGCCGATGTTCAGGGCTCTCGGGTGCACTTTCCCAAAGGGCTGTGCCGGTCATTGATTCAAGCGACGGCGCCACGTGAATATGTGCAACACGCCCGCAACCCAGCGCGTAACGTTATTATCGGTGGAAAGCGCACTGTCTTAGTGCCCGCTTACGGCTCACCTTTTGTACATGATATTGACAAAGGCCGTCGGTACGCGACCATTAATGACTTTGAAAACTTTGTCAAACTGGCCTACATGGCACCAGATATCCATCACTCCGGCGGCACTATTTGTGAGCCCGTCGATTTGCCAGTGAACAAGCGTCACTTCGATATGGTGTACACCCATTTCAAACTAAGCGACAAACCATTAATGGGGTCAGTAACTCATCATGAGCGAGCCCAAGATACAGTGGACATGGCTAAGTTGGTTTTTGGTGAAGAATTTGTTGATAAAAATTGTGTGCTGACTAGTCTTATTAACGTAAATTCGCCAATGACCTATGACGCCACCATGCTTGGCTCATTAAAAGTTTATGCGCGCAATAATCAGGCGACAGTGATATCACCGTTTATTCTTGCTGGCGCTATGTCACCTGTTACCACAGCTGGCACGGTCACTCAGATTTTGGCCGAAGCACTGGCTGGCATTGCCTTTACTCAGTTATGTCGACCAGGAGCGCCTGTTGTCTTTGGGACATTTGCTGCGGCTGTATCTATGGCTACCGGAGCACCTACCTTTGGCACGCCAGAACCCAGCCAGGTTATGTATGCTGCGGCATCATTAGCTCGTCGTCTTGGCGTCCCTTTCCGCAGTGGTGGTGGTCTTTGTGGTTCTAAATTGCCCGATGCTCAGGCGGCCTATGAAGCGGCCAATACTCTGCAGACATCTGCTTTGGCCGGAGTTAACTTTATGTTACACACCGCCGGTTGGTTGGAAGGTGGCTTGGCCATGGGTTATGAGAAATTTATTATGGATTGTGATCAGGCCAGTATGATCGCGGTGTTGCTCGGCGGTATGGATATGTCTGAGAACGGTCAGGCACTTAATGCCGTGCGAGAGGTTGGCCCCGGTAAGCATTACTTGGGTTCTGCCCACACGCTGAAAAACTTCGAAACTGCTTTCTATCGTTCAACGGTTGCTGATAACAACAGCTATGAGCAATGGACCGCAGATGGTTCTCTGGATACAGCCCAGCGCGCCAATATTCTATGGAAGAAAATGCTTAATGAATATCAGGCGCCAGTGCTGGACCCGGCGATTGATGAAGCACTACTGGACTTTATGGCGCGACGCAAAGGGTCGTTTGCCGATCGAGATTATTAAGAAACCTATTTGAGGGTTACAGAAAATGTCTGATGAAGATGATATCGTATTAGCAGAGCTATCCGACGAAGATTTAGTTCTCCAGATGCATGACGACCTGTACGACGGATTAAAAGAAGAAATTATGGAAGGAACTGACATCCTTCTCGCTCGAGGCTGGGGTCCTGAAAAACTCTTAGGCGAAGCCTTGGTTGCTGGCATGACTATCGTTGGTATTGATTTCCGTGATGGTATTCTGTTTGTACCCGAAGTTCTGCTATCTGCCAATGCTATGAAAGGCGGCATGTCGATTTTAAAGCCATTGTTGGCTGAGACAGGGGCCAAGCCCGTAGGCAAGGTGGTTATTGGCACTGTTAAGGGCGATATCCATGATATCGGCAAGAACCTAGTGGGGATGATGATGGAGGGCGCCGGGTTTGAGGTTTATGATATCGGCATCAACAACTCTGTTGAAGATTATGTTGCCGCGCTGGAGCGCCACAAGCCAGATATTCTCGGTATGTCGGCTCTTTTAACTACTACCATGCCTTACATGAAGGTAGTGGTCGATGCGTTGAAACAACAGAATCTGCGAGATAAATACATTGTTATGGTTGGCGGTGCGCCGCTTAATGAAGAATTCGGTCTGGCGGTTGGTGCCGATGCTTACTGCCGTGATGCAGCAGATGCATCGACCACGGCCATTCGATTGGTGGCCGAGCGTCGTGCGTTAGAGTCTGCTTAATGACAGGGGTGAGTGAGCGGGCAAAGGCAAAGCTTTTAGTGATTGCCTGCGGTGCACTAGCCCATGAAATAGTTTGGCTGCAGAAGCTAAATCAGTGGAGCCAAATCGATTTGCAATGTTTGGATGCGGAGCTACATAACCGACCAAAATTAATTCCTCAAAAATTACGCGACAAGATCAAACAGAACCGTGATCACTACCAGAGCATCTTCGTTGCCTTCGCTGACTGTGGCACTGGCGGTGAGATTGATAGGGTGTTACAGGAAGAGAATATAGAGCGCCTGCCAGGTGCCCACTGTTATTCGGTTTATGCCACCGAAGAGCGCTTTTCTCAATTGGCCGAACAGGAGTTGGGAACTTTTTATCTAACAGATTTTTTGGTTGAGCATTTTGACCGCATTATGATTAAAGGGTTAAAGCTCGACAGGCATCCAGAGTTACGTGACCAGTACTTTGCTAATTACACCCGAGTGCTTTATCTGTCTCAGCGCCAAGATAGTGAGTTAGTAGCTAAGGCGAAAATAGCGTCAGAGTTTTTAGGTTTAGGGTTTCGCCATTTGCATACGGGGTATGGCGATCTGAATAACAGCCTGCAACAGCAGATTTTAAAATTTAAATGATATGCGTTTAGATAGAGGGAATGGTATGCAAAAAATTGAAGTGTTTTGGCGTGATATACCAGCTCAGATATTGGTTAAAAGGGGTCGTGTGCGTGGGAAAGCCATGCTTAGTCATCGTTTCCAAGCTGCGATTGACCGCGCGGCTATGAAAGCGGGGAAAGGCGGCAGTGCAGAGTATTTAGACGACTGGCGCCGAGTAACCAGTTCACTTGAAGCCCAGGGTACACCGCAAGAGTTGGCCCAACAGTTTGCCGATACTATCGAAACTGAATTTTCTAATGCCGATATTGCAGCCTTAGTGGCTAACAAGGGTCTTAAGGTCGAGTCTGCATGAGGATGGTACGCTACTGGTCGGTTAAAAATGCCCGCTGGTTACGCCGTATTTATCAAGGCCTCGAGAACTGTTTGGTCGTTTTGCATCCAATTCTCATGCGGTTGGGCTATTCCCGATTAGATCGAGGATTTTCCGCAGTAGAAAAAGTGTTCAAGGGTTTTCTGTTTGATTCTAAATCATGTGGTCAATGTACGTTAAGTGAAACCGGCATGGCCTGCCCGATGAATTGCCCCAAAAGTTTACGTAATGGCCCATGCGGTGGTGTGCGAGCTAATGGTAACTGTGAAGTTGAGCCTGATATGGTTTGTGTCTGGGTCACTTCGTGGCAAGGTCATCAGCGGATAGGCAACCCAGTAGCATCAATTCAGGTCATTCAGGCACCGGTCGATGTGCGACTTAAAGGCTCTAGCGCCTGGTTGCGCGCAGTGAGAAAAAGAATCGGGGTTAGCGACGCATGATTTTTGAAGATGAGCCCTTAGCTGGAGAGAATTTACCCATATTGCCAGGGCATGATTCTCCCGGTCGATTTGAGAGAATACTGCGTGCTGGGCACTTTGCAGTTACTGCTGAAATAGCACCGCCAGATTCTGCTGATCCGCATGAGGTTTACCAGCGGGCAGCTTTATTTGATGGCTATGTGGACGCTATTAACGCTACCGACGGCTCAGGCGCTAACTGTCATATGTCCAGCGTTGGTATGTGTGCGCTGCTGACTCGACGTGGCTATTCGATGATTATGCAAATCTCTTGCCGCGATAAGAACCGTATTGCCATACAGGGTGACGTGTTAGGCGCGTCTGCAATGGGCGTATCCAATGTACTCTGCCTCACTGGTGATGGTGTGCAGTCGGGCGACCATCCGCAAGCTAAGCCGGTGTTTGATATGGACTGCATGACTAGCCTGCAAATGATTAGCGGAATGCGAGATGACGGTCAGTTTATGAGTGGTCGCAAAATCAGTTCGCCACCTCAGGTTTTTTTAGGTGCAGCCGCTAATCCTTTTGCACCACCAATGGATTATCGACCACTGCGGTTAGCCAAAAAAGTGGCTGCTGGCGCCCAGTTTGTGCAGACTCAGTATTGTTTTGATATAGACAGATTAAAAGACTATATGTCTGAAGTAAGAGACATGAATTTAGATAAAAAAGTATTTATTTTGGCGGGGGTTGGCCCATTGGCATCAGCTAAATCGGCCGAATGGATTCGTAATAATGTTGCTGGCGTGCATATACCCGACGAAATTATTACGCGTCTTGCTGGAGCGAAGGACCAGTGTCAGGAGGGCGTCAACATCTGTATTGATATGGTCAATCAGGTCAAAGAGATAGAGGGCGTGAGCGGCGTCCACATTATGGCTTATCGCCAAGAAGAGCGGATAGCCGAGATTGTAGGAAAAACCAAGGTGCTAGGGGATAGAACGCCCTGGCACCCGAATCGTTAAATTTAGGAGAATAACATGACTATAACCACCATCAGTTCAGCCACCAAAGAAGTGAAAATAGGCTTTAACCAGCCCTTTGTGATTATTGGCGAACGGATTAACCCCACGGGTCGTAAAATTTTAGCTGAAGAAATGAAAGTGGGTGATTACAGTCGTGTCGAATCTGATGCGCTTGCTCAGGTTCTGGCAGGTGCGCACATGCTGGATGTTAATGCGGGTATACCCTTGGCCGATGAGCCACGCATTCTGGCTGAGGCTATTCAGTTGGTACAATCAATTACCGATGTTCCGCTGAGTATCGACTCCTCTATTATTGCCGCATTGGAAGCGGGTCTGTCTGTTTATCAGGGCAAAGCTCTGGTTAATTCGGTTACTGGTGAAGATGAAGTCTTAGAGAGAGTTCTTCCGTTGGTAAAAAAATATGGTGCCGCTGTTGTCGCCATCTCCAATGATGAAACCGGTATTTCAGAAGATCCTGATGAACGTTTCGCTGTGGCTAAGAAAATTGTCGAGCGGGCGGCTGATTACGGCATTCATTACAGTGATGTTATTGTTGACCCCTTAGTGATGCCTATTGGGGCGATTAATACCGCAGGTTTGCAGGTGATGCATGTGGTCCGTCGTCTACGAGATGAATTAAAAGTTAATACCACCTGTGGCGCCTCCAATGTAAGCTTTGGATTGCCTAATCGAAATGGTATCAATAGTGCGTTTTTGACTATGGCAATGGGGGCGGGAATGACCTCAGCCATTACTAGCCCATTGCATGCAGAAGTTATGCAAGCCGTGCGGGGTGGTGATGTAATGATGGGTAATGATCCTAACTGTGCCAATTGGATCAAGGCTTATCGAGAACCTCAGGCTCCAGGTGCCGAACGAGTGCGCGGTGGTCGCCGACAGCGAGCTTAAATGCCCTGTAGTGTTTAAATGGAACGTAGTAAAAGTAGAAAGGTAGGTCTAATGACAGATAGGCAGGTCAAAGTTGTTTTTACGCCTTCCGGTCGGCGTGGTAGCTTTCCGGTTAACACGCCTTTGCTGCATGCGGCGAGAGTTTTGGGAGTGGATATCGACTCTGTTTGTGGGGGCCGAGGTCTTTGTGGTCGTTGCCAAATCACCTGTGCCGAAGGCACCTTTCCAAAGCACCAAATTAACTCTGATAGTACTCATCTCTCAGCGCTCTGTGCTACAGAGATTAAATATGGCGAGCGAAAAACCCCTTTAGCCAATGGCCGCCGGCTAAGTTGCCATACACTGTTGTTGGATGATGTGGTCATAGATGTGCCGCCTGAAAGCCAGGTGCATAGACAAATTGTGCGTAAAGGTGCTGAGTACCGTGATATTAGCCTAGACTCCTCAACCAGACTTTATTATGTCCAGGTAGAAGAGCCAGATATGCACGTGCCCAAAGGGGATCTGCAGCGGCTTATAGAGACGTTAGAGCAAGAATGGCAGTTGTCTGGTCTCCGTTGTGACAATCGCTTATTGAAGACCTTGCAGCCACTGCTGGCGTCTGGTAAGAGAGCGATCACCGTTGCCGTGCACAAAAATCATCAGATTATTGCCCTCTGGGCTGGATTCTACGACAAGGCGTACGGTGTTGCGGTGGATGTGGGTTCGACTACCATTGCTGCGCATCTGTGCGACTTAGCAAGTGGCCAAGTACTGGCCAGTGCCAGCACCATGAATCCGCAAATACGCTTTGGCGAAGATCTAATGAGCCGAGTGTCCTATGTAATGATGCATCCTGAAGGCGCTGATGAGATGACCGTTGTCATTCGCCAGGCGCTTAATCGACTCTTTGTCGAGGTGGTCGAAGAGTTAGGCGTCGGTATAGAGGATATCTTGGAGATTACCTTAGTCGCTAACCCGATCATGCACCATATTTTGCTCGGCATTAGCCCTGTAGAGCTAGGTGGCGCGCCGTTTGCCTTGACCACAAATGCTGCCGTGGAAATGCCAGCGACTGAGTTAGATTTAGCGATTAATGAGGGTGGTCGCATCTATATATTACCTTGCATTGCCGGCCATGTTGGCGCTGACACTGCCGGTATGATTTTGTCTGAAGAGCCTCAGTTACAAGACAGGATGACATTATTGGTCGATGTGGGCACCAATGCGGAGATAGTTTTAGGTAATAGTCAGCGCCTGTTGGCGTGCTCTAGCCCCACCGGCCCGGCGTTTGAGGGAGCGCAGATTAGTTGCGGACAGCGGGCCGCGACTGGCGCCATAGAACGAGTTCGGATTAACCCAGAAACTCTGGAGCCGCGATTTAAAGTGATTGGGTCAGAGCTTTGGTCCGATGAGGCTGGTTTTAGAGAGGCCGTTGCTGGCCATGGTGTTACAGGTATCTGTGGTTCTGGAATTATTGAAGTGGTCGCTGAAATGTACCTGTCCGGCATAGTGACCGTGGACGGAGTCGTTGATGGCGACTTGATTGATCGAACCTCGAGAATCATCAAGAACGACCGAACCTGGTCTTATGTCTTGCATACCCAAGATGCCGATGAGATGCAGATTGTGGTGACACAAAATGATATTCGCCAAATTCAGTTGGCCAAGGCTGCTCTCTATGCTGGGGTGAAATTGCTAATGGACCATATAGGTACTGACCACATTGAGCGTATTCGGTTGGCTGGAGCCTTTGGGAGCCATATTAGCGTACAGCACGCTATGGTATTGGGTTTGATTCCTGACTGTGTACTTGAGGAGGTCTCCTCTGCAGGCAATGCGGCTGGTACAGGCGCGCGTATCGCGCTGTTAAATGCTGAATCTCGAGATGTCATTGAGACACTCGTTCAAAATATTGAGAAGATTGAGACGGCTATGGAGCCAAAATTCCAGGATTATTTTGTTGATGCTATGGCTTTTCCTAACAAAAAAGATCCTTTCCCCAATCTCTTTTCAGTGGTTGATAAGCCTCTGGGAAAAGTGGACCAAAATTCTGCTGGTAGCAGAAAACGCAGACGACGATAAAAAGTCTTTAGCAAAACCTATTTTGTAGCCTATACTCGCAAAAAGAGCCTTGGTAAAAAGGCCGTTATGCATGCCTTTTTATTGAAGAGCCTGTAGCCGAAATGTGGGGATAAAAAATGCCTGGCGATATTGAAGCTATTGAAGCTATTGAAGTTGAAGCAGTAACTCTACACATTGGGTTTGTCATGCTTCCCGAATATACACTGAGTACCTTTTCAAATGCGGTGGGCATATTGCGCATGGCTAATAGGCTGTCGGGTAAAGAATTATACCATTGGTCGCTGCATAGTGTTGGCGGTCAGTCCGTAGTATCAAGTGCTGGACTGGAGCTTGCCTTAGACGGTGGACTCGATGCTGCAAGCGAAGCCGATATAATGCTGGTCTGTGGGGGTTACTCAGTGAAGAGCCACTGTGATAAGCCTCTGTTGGACGGACTGCGAAAGATGGCAAAGCGTAAGATTCCTATGGGAGGTATTTGCACCGGCAGCTATGCGCTGGCAGCGGCCGGTCTCTTGGACGGCTATCGCTGTACCATCCATTGGGAAAATTTAGCCAGTCTAAGAGAAGAATTCCCTAAGCTTGAAATATCCTCTAGTTTGTTTGTAATTGATCGGGATCGATACACCTGTTCGGGAGGCATTAGTTCAATTGATCTAATGCTTAATTTGGTGGCCAGTATTCATGGACATCAGTTAGTGCAGCAGATATCTGAACAATTCACCTGTGATCGAGTACGCACAGAAAAAGACGCGCAACGGGCTCCTTTAAAGTATCTCATTGGAGCCAGTCAGCCACGCCTTGTGGAGGCTGTAACGCTCATGGAGAACAACATTGAAGAGCCTCTAACGCTAGATGAGATATCAAATTTTGTTGGTATTTCTCGCCGTCAGTTGGAGCGGTTGTTTAATCGTTACCTACACTGTGCACCCTCACGCTATTATCTCGAGTTGCGGCTTTATCGAGCACGATTACTTCTTTTACAGACATCTATCCCAGTGATTGACGTAGCGATTAGTTGTGGCTTCTCTACTGCGCCCCATTTCAGTAAGTGCTACAGCGACCTTTACAGTAAACCACCGAGTAGTGAGCGAAGGGCTCTGATCTAAGTTCGGTAATCCGTTGGCTTCTTATCAAAGGCGGCGCGGAACGCCCGAGAAAAATGTGCCGTGTCTGCAAAACCGCACTCCTGAGCGATATCGGTAATTAATCGTGTAGTGTTTTGCAATAACCAAAGCCCATAGCGCAAACGAATCTTACGGTAGAACCTCTGTAGACTGTCGTTGGTTTCACTGGTAAACAGTCTTTCCAGTTGACGTTTGGAAATATTCACTCGAGTGGCTATCTGGTCAGTTGATAATGGTCTACTCAAGTTTTGCTCCATCAACAGCAGAGCTCGCTCTACCAATCGGTTATTAACATGATAGTCAGCCCCAGGCTGTGGTTGAGGGGCATTAGCTGGACGCGGGCTGTCCATCACTAGTATGCGCAGGCTCTTGCGCGCCCAGTTTTGACCTAAATGACGTTCAATAATATAGGCCGCCAAGTCTGCCGCCACTGCGCCACCGGCGCAGGTAATGCGGTCGCCGTCGTCAACAAAAAGCTGGTCAGCTATGGGTGTGACATTGGTGTAACGATCGGTTAGATCCTTGTAGTGAAACCAGCTAACGCAACAGCGTCGTTGTTCCATCAATCCAGCCCGAATCATCACAAAAGAGCCGGTGCAGAGCCCGATAATTGGAACGTGAGCCGCGTCTACTTGCTGTAGATAATCAACCACATGCTGGCTACCTTGCAAAGTGTTGTTCAGAAGTCCACCGACCACTACAACGTAGTCAAAATCTGCTGGATTACGATAGGTTTCCCAAGGCTGAACAGTGACCCCAGAGCTAGACGCGATTGCCTCCAATGTGGGCCCCATTACCGTCCACTGACAGTTCATTTGCCGGCTCTGATCACCTTCATCAGCGGCCAAACGAAGAGCGTCTACAAAAGCTGAAAAGGGCAGAAGGGTAAAGCTTGGCATGAGCACAAAGCCAACAGACAAGTGAGTTGAATTATTTACTGGTTTGGACTGCTCTGTGGTGGGTTTTTTCATTCAAAAACATCTTATATTGGTCGTTTTCATACGGTTAATTGCTACTATTTTACATAACGATAACGACATTTTACCGCTAAAACCGGCATTATTGTGTTTAATTACTTTGATTGTCGTTTTTTCGCTCTCAATTGACGTTTTTGTTCTAGCACCTACAGGGTAAAAACTGGTCCAATGCTCACTGTCTAAGTTCTTATAAACGCAGTGGTAACCATGAAACGATATTCCGGTTTTAGCTTGTTAAAAAACGCTCTTAGCTACCATGAAAACTGGCAGAAAGTGTGGCGCAATCCAACTCCGAAAAGAGACTACGATGTAGTTATTGTGGGCGGCGGTGGGCATGGTCTTGCAACGGCTTATTATTTGGCGAAGGTCCACGGTATTACCAATGTTGCGGTGGTCGAAAAAGGTTATTTAGGAGGCGGTAACACAGCCAGAAATACCACTATTATTCGCTCTAACTACCTGTGGGACGAAGCAGCTCAACTTTACGAGCTATCACTAAAGTTGTGGGAAGGGCTGAGTCAAGATCTTAACTATAATGTGATGTTTAGCCAGCGTGGCGTGCTTAATTTGGGGCATAACTTACAGGATATGCGCGATATTGAGCGCAGAGTTAGCGCCAATCGACTGAATGGTATTGATGGTGAGGTAGTTACCCCACAGCGGATCAAAGAGATTGCACCACTGATTAATATTTCACCTGACAGTCGCTACCCTATCTTGGGTGCGTCCTGGCAACCACGGGGAGGCACAGCGCGACATGATGCCGTTGCTTGGGGTTATGCCAGGGCTGCAGATGCTTTAGGGGCCGAAATGATCCAACAAACGGAAGTAACCGGCATTAGGCGTAAAGACGGTGCCGTGGTTGGTGTCGAGACCTCCAATGGCTTTATTGGCGCTCGCAAAGTGGCCTGTGTGACTGCGGGTAATTCTGGCGTAGTCGCGGCCATGGCTGGATTGCGATTGCCAGTAGAGTCTCGGCCGCTACAAGCTTTAGTGTCAGAGCCGATAAAACCCTGCTTAGATACGGTGGTTATGTCTAACGCGGTACACGGATACATTAGCCAATCAGACAAAGGCGACCTCGTGATTGGTGCGGGTGTAGACAGTTATAACGGCTATGGTCAACGCGGTTCTTTTCATGTCGTAGAACACACCGTGCAGGCAATTTGTGAGCTATTCCCGGCCTTTAGTCGGGTTAGTATGAATCGCCAATGGGGCGGTATTGTTGATACCTGTCCGGATGCTTGCCCAATTATCAGTAAAACGTCAGTTGACGGCCTCTATTTTAACTGTGGTTGGGGAACCGGTGGATTTAAAGCGACACCGGGTTCTGGGTATGTGTTTGCCGATACAGTAGCGAATGATCGTCCTCATCCTTTGGCTGAAGCCTTTAACTTAGATCGGTTCAATACTGGAGCTTTGATCGATGAACATGGTGCTGCCGGTGTTGCACACTAGCGCTTGTCGAAATAATAAGTCGAGAGGATAGAGATGTTATTAATATATTGCCCAAATTGCTTAGAGCACCGGGAAGAAGAAGAGTTTAGCTATGGTGGCGAAGCTCATATTGCTAGGCCATTAAACCCTGAAACGCTATCTGATACCCAGTGGGCTGATTATCTTTTTTTCCGAAAGAATCCTCGCGGAATTCACCATGAAATGTGGTATCACGCGACCGGGTGTCGACGTTACTTTAATGCAACCCGAAATACCGTAACCTACGAAATTCTAGAAACCTATCAGGTCGGCACGCAGCCACAGATTACTGGAACCGACGCATGATACAAATAAATCGTTTGCCAGCAGCGGGGCGCACTGACCAAAATAAAGCACTTAACTTCACCTTTAACGGCAAAGACTATCAAGGTATTGCTGGAGATACTCTAGCCTCAGCATTACTTGCTAATGGGGTTGACGTGGTTGGCCGTAGCTTTAAATATGCTCGCCCTCGAGGCATTTTTGGTCATGGACCTGAAGAGCCTAACGCCATCATGCAGATAGGTTCAGGTGCTTCTACCATCCCTAACCTAAAGGCCACTCAGGTTGAGCTGTACGAGGGCCTTGAGGCCTCGAGTGTCAATGGCTGGCCCAGTGTTAATTTCGATGTTATGGGGCTGATAGGGGCCTTTGGGCGCCTAATGCCGCCAGGATTTTATTACAAAACCTTTATGTACCCGAAGAAACTATGGATGACCTACGAGCGCTTTATCCGCAAGGCGGCAGGCTTGGGTTCATCTCCGATAGAGAGTGACCCGGATAGCTACGAAAAACTGAATCAGCACTGTGACGTTCTGGTCGTTGGGGCTGGCCCGGCTGGTTTAGTTGCTGCTCGGGAAGCGGCACGAACCGGTGCGCGCGTTATCATTGCCGATGAACAGTCTGAGTTTGGAGGTAGCTTGCTGGCATCCACTCAGTTGATCGATGGTTTGTCCGCCACGCAGTGGGTTGCTGAGATAACGGGTGAGCTTGCTGCTTTTAATAATGTACAACGCCTGCCTCGCAGCACCGTTTTTGGATACTACGACCACAACTTCTTGGCTATTTTAGAGAGAGTGACTGACCATTTAGGTATTAGTACGGCATCGGGCCCGCGGCAGCGTATGCATCGTGTGCGAGCCTCTCAGGTCGTTTTAGCTACTGGCGCATTTGAGCGACCATTAGTATTTGCGCACAATGATATTCCCGGTGTCATGTTGGCATCCTCAGTGTCTACTTATGTTAACCGTTTTGGTGTTGCCCCAGGAAACAAGCTTGTCTTAGCTACGACCAATGACAACGCTTATCAAACAGCTCTTGATTGGCATTACATTGGACGAACGGTGGTTGCTGTTGTGGATTCACGCACTGGGCCAAACGGCGATTTGGTTGAGCAGGTTAGGGCCTTAGGTATTCAGATTCTAGAGGGACACGGTCTTATTGAGGCTGTGGGCAGCAAACGAGTACGTAAAGCTCTGGTGGCCCCGATTAATATAGAAGGGACAAAGGTCACTGGGTCTGTGCAGGTTATAGCCTGTGACCTGATTGCCAGTTCTGGTGGGTGGAGTGCTGCGATCCACCTTAGCTCTCATACTGGCGCCAAACCAGTTTGGGATGACGCTATTGTCAGCTTCAGGCCGGGTGAGTCTAAACAAAAGGAGCGCTCAGCGGGTGCTTGCAGAGGTACATTTGGTGGTTTAGATGGTTTGCTTGAGGGTGCTAATGCGGGCGCTGAGGCTGCTAAGTTAGCAGGTTTTGGAACGGGAGTGGTGCAATTCCCAACTCCTATGGTTGATCAAATCGTAGAGCAACCACAGCAGGCACTGTTCTTAGTACCTCATAATAAAACAACGAGTCGTGCCCCGAGCCAATTTGTTGATTTCCAATTGGATGTCAGCGCTGCAGGGATTGAACTGGCGGTTCTTGAGGGGTTTGAATCCGTTGAACATGTCAAACGTTACACCGCTTTAGGTTTTGGCACTGATCAAGGTAAATTGGGCAACATTAACGGCATGGCCATTTTAGCAAATGCCTTGGATCAAGATATCGCAGAGACGGGCACCACTATTTTCCGTCCGTCATACACGCCAACAACGTTTGGCGCTATTGCCGGTCGTGATATTAACCATTTATTTGATCCTGAACGTTATACGGCTATGCACCGCTGGCACGTTGAAAATGGCGCAGAATTCGAGAATGTTGGACAGTGGAAGCGCCCATGGTACTTCCCTCAAGCCAATGAAACTATGCAACAGACAGTTGATCGAGAAGGCTTGGCGGTCCGTAACAGCGTCGGCATTCTCGATGCGACTACCTTGGGAAAAATTGACATACAGGGCCCGGATGCGGCGGAGTTTATTACCCGCATGTATACCAATTCTTATCTTAAGTTAGCGCCGGGCAAATGCCGTTATGGGGTGATGCTTAAAGAGGACGGTATGATCTTTGATGACGGAGTTTGTGCTTGCTTGTCTGAAAACCATTATCTCATGTTCACCACAACTGGCGGTGCGGCGGGTGTTTTGTCGTGGCTAGAACTTTGGCAGCAGACTGAATGGCCAGAATTACAGGTGTACTTTACTTCTGTGACGGATCACTGGGCTACTGCAACCGTGACTGGGCCAAATGCCCGAAAGGTGATAGCTAAGGTGTGTCAGGATATTGATCTAGCATCTGAAGCATTTGGTTTTATGGACTGGCGTGACGGCACGGTGGCCGGCGTTAAAGCGCGCGTATTCCGTATTAGTTTTACCGGTGAGCTGTCCTACGAAATTAACGTGCCGGCCCATTACGGCCGACATGTTTGGGAGCAGCTGATAGAGGCTGGTTCAGAGTTTAATATTACTCCTTATGGCACCGAAACTATGCATGTTTTGCGGGCAGAAAAGGGTTTTATTATTGTAGGACAAGATACTGATGGATCTATGACTCCCGCGGATATGAACATGAACTGGGTCGTTGGTAAAAACAAAGTCTTTAGCTTTATTGGTAAGCGCTCTTTGGAGCGCAGTGATTCGATACGTGAAAACCGTAAGCAGCTTGTGGGCTTAAAAACTCTTGAACCGAATGCGGTATTGGCGGAGGGTGCCCAAATCGTTAATGACCCTAACCAGCCGATACCTATGGCCATGCAAGGACATGTAACCTCCAGTTACTACAGCGCATCTCTCGGTCATTCCATTGCTTTGGCAGTGGTTAAAGGTGGCCTAAATCGTATGGGGGACGTGGTTTATTGCCCTGCAGCCGATGGTAGCGCCACTGCAGCCAAAATCGTTAGTTCTGTTTTTTATGACCCAACAGGAGACCGCCAACATGTCTAAATTAAGGGCCGAAACTGTGACTTCAGAATCACCATTGCATTATTTTAGTAAAATTTCGAGTCACTCAGAGGGTTCAAGCCAGCTTTTTAATGGTGATTTGGAATTTGGTGTAGTGGCTAAAGAAATAGGCCTTGGCTGCCAGCTTAATCTTCGCGGTGACGCCAGTGACGAACATTTTCTGGCTGGCGCGGAGGTGGTATTAGGTGTTGCACTGCCAACAGTGCCAGGCACTTATCATTATAGTGGCGATACCGTTGTCTATTGGCTTGGTCCCAATGAATGGGTGATTACTAGTGCCACAGACGCCTTAGGCTTAGAGGCATCACTGCGTTTGGAAATTGAGGGCCATATAGCCATTGTTGATGTTAGCGGCGGTCAAACACTCGTTAATCTGCGTGGTTATGGCGTTCCAACCATACTAAAAAAAGCTAGTGGCTATGATTTCGGCATCTGGACTGGAGGCCCCCCCGGTGCCGGCCGTTGCGTACAAACGACTTTTGCTAAGGCAACAGCTATTGTGGCTAACCGTACGAATGGTAGCTTTGATCTGATTATTCGTCGTAGTTTTAGTGATTATGTTGCCCAGTGGTTGCTGGATGCGGGCCAAGAGGTTGGGTGTCGGATAGAATCGAGTTAACCATTAGCTCCTGTTAAGAATATCCGCCTAATTAATTATTAATAACCGCTATTTCTGCTAATATAGTAAACCTACTTAGGCGTGCTTTTGATGCATTGTGGAAGACTCTAAAGCAATCTAATTTGATTAGCAGATTAAGGAATAGTAATGAAAACTCGGATTGAGCGCGACAGCATGGGCGAACTAGAGGTCCCTGAATCGGCACTATATGGAGCGCAGACTCAGCGTGCAATTAATAATTTTCCCGTCAGTGGTAAGACCATGCCTGAGGCGTTTATTCGAGCCTTATTGATCTCTAAGTCTGCTGCTGCGCAAGCGAATGCTAATTTGGAATTGCTCCCCTCTAATGTTGCTAATGCTATAAGTGAAGTTGTTACAGAATTATTGGAAAGCCCAAATTTGATGAATCATTTCCCCGTTGATGTGTATCAAACGGGTTCGGGTACCAGTTCAAATATGAATGCTAATGAGGTTTTAGCGACCTTGGCGTCAGCCAAAGTTGGCGAAGCTGTGAGTGCAAATGACCACATTAACTACGGCCAAAGTAGCAATGATATTATTCCTAGCTGTATTCATATCAGTACAGCTATTGAGGTTACAGAGCAATTACTACCTGCATTAGAACATTTACATGATGCAATCGTCTCAAAGGCTAAGTCGGTTGACCACCATATTAAAACTGGTCGCACGCATCTTATGGATGCTATGCCAGTACGCCTCAGTCAGAGCTTACTTAGTTGGGCAACCCAGGTTGAGCAAAATATATACTTTATCAAAGCGATCTTACCCAAATTACAAACTCTCGCCCAGGGGGGAACTGCAGTGGGCACGGGTATTAACGCGCATCCTGGCTTTGCTGTTGAATTTAACAAGCAGTTAAGTGCGGTGACTGGAATAGAATTCTCACCAGCAGATAATTTATTTACTCATATCAACACACAGGATGTGATTGTTTCATTGTCGGGACAGTTGAAAACAACAGCAGTATCTATAATGAAGATTGCTAATGATTTACGTTGGATGAATTCGGGCCCTTTGGCAGGACTAGGGGAGATTGCTCTTGAAGCACTTCAGCCAGGATCATCAATTATGCCTGGTAAGGTCAATCCGGTTATTCCAGAGGCGGCTACTATGGTCTCAGCTCAGGTTATTGGTAATGATGCCGCAATTACTATCGGCGGTCAGGCAGGTAACTTTGAACTTAATGTAATGTTACCCATGATTGCTGACAATATACTCTCCAGCATCACATTATTGTCTAATGTCAGCCGACTACTTGCAGATAAAGCCGTAACCACGTTTACAGTCAATGAAGATCAGCTCAAACTTGCGTTAGGCCGCAATCCGATTTTAGTCACGGCATTGAACCCCATTATTGGTTATGCAAAAGCTGCTGAGATTGCCAAAAAGGCCTATAAAGAGGGAAGGGCTGTCTTAGATATAGCCGAAGAGGAAACAGACATACCTCGCGCAGAATTAGAAAAGCTGCTAGACCCTGCCAAACTCACTGAAGGTGGGTTGGGGTAGGTTATACAGGGTTAGGTTAATATTCTAGCTATTAAAACAATAATAATTAATAACCGATTAATGGAGAAGATTAGCCGTGGGTAATTTGTCAGGAAAAACACTATTTATCAGTGGGGCTAGCCGCGGTATAGGCTTGGCGATTGCTAAGCGCGCTGCAGCAGATGGCGCAAATATTGCGATTGCGGCCAAAACCACTGAGCCTCATCCACGTTTAGCGGGCACTATTTATACCGCGGCAGAAGAAATCGAAGCGGCCGGCGGAAAAGCACTACCGTTAATCGTTGATGTGCGCTTTGAGGAGCAGGTTCAAGATGCCATGGAAAAAACTGCGGCAGAATTTGGTGGCATCGATATCCTAGTTAACAATGCCAGTGCGATAAATTTGGCCGGAACAGAATCAGTGTCGATGAAAGGCTACGATCTGATGCATAATATCAACACTCGCGGTACTTTTTTGTGCTCACAAAAGGCTGTTCCCTTTCTGCGAAAGTCCGATAACCCCCATGTGTTAAACCTTTCACCACCGCTGAATATGGAGATACGCTGGTTTCAGAATCACGTAGCCTACAGCATGGCAAAGTACGGTATGAGTATGTGTGTTTTGGGTATGAGTAGTGAGTTTAAACGTGACGGAATAGCGTTTAATGCCCTCTGGCCGAGAACTGCAATTGCCACAGCAGCTGTAGCTAACCATTTGGGTGGCGATATGATGATTGCTCGCTCAAGAACTGTAAATATTATGTCTGATGCGGCGCACATTATCCTCACCCGAGACAGTCGCGACTTTACGGGTAATTTCTATGTGGATGACGAGGTATTAGCCGCTGAGGGTATCACAGATCTGAAGCACTATCAGGTGGATACAGCCTTAGAGCTATCGGAATTGGCTCCAGACTTTTTTGTCTAACCGGGAGCACTAAGTTAACCGAGAAAGCGCCTATTTAAAGGGGTTTTTTTGCTTTAGTTTCTAAGAGATTGGTTACAAAAGGGCCTAGACAAATAAATTGGGGTCACCGACATCAAATGCGACCACTAATCTATTGCCTTCCCCTTGATAGGGCTTTGTTGCGTGCCAAAAATAGCTAGGGAAAAGCACTAGCTTTCCAGGTGTCGGCTTAACCTTGTAATCCGCGGCTAGTTCGTCCTTGATTTTAAAGGGTGGCTTGCCAAACATGAGATAGCCAGCGTCTGATTTATTACCGATAACCTCTGGGACATCGATATAACAGGCGCTGCTATACCAGCCTTTAGAATGCACGTGAGACTTATGAAAGCCGCCTTGTGTCGTGCGTATGGACCAGCTTGCGTGAAAATAGGGCACCTTAGGGCAGTTAGATACTACTGGGTGTGAATCATCCAGTTTGCTAGCCTTTAGCCCATCAAAAAAGGATTGTGATGAATTTAAAATAAATTGTTTTAATTGCGCAACCAGTGGATTTTGGTTCTGTGCGAAAAGGTTGCCTGGCGTTTGTGTGCCGCCTCTAACCGACTGCTGTGCAGGCGGCTGGGTGGTGATATGTAGTCCATTTAAGTGTTTAGCTAGGCTGTCTTTGAATGGTTTGAACTGAGATTGGTGTTCAAACAGCGATTGTAAATCGGCTTGCAATACTAATGTCTCATAATTCACAAGCCGCTCATACTCTTTATCGCCAAGGCAGCGAAGCGCAGTCGCTAGAAGTGCTAGGTAATATTGATCTTTGGGCTGACTATCATGCAGTTTTTTTGCACAGTCATAGCTACTGCCATAGTCCCCCAGTGCAAAGTGGACGAGACATTGTTGCTCCTGAAAATGTGAACGGTGTGCCGACGACTTTATTAATGTCATCATCTCGCCGAAATTATCTTGCGCTTCAAGCAAGTTGAGTTTTACGGATTCCCATGCCCGATCTTTGCCGAAATGTGATGCGTAGTCATTGAGTAAAATTTCAGCCTTATTAAAATCTGACTGTGCGATTAGCCGGCTAGTATAAGACCTGAATAAGCTTGGCGTTGGATGACTGTTCCAAGCTGTTTGGTAGTAAACGTAAGGCTCCTCTTGTGCTGCCTCGATTGCCCAGTCAGTGCCAATAGCAATAAGATTTTCGTCGTGTGGCTGGCTAGTTAAAGTAGACTTTATGAGTGCTGTAGTGCCTTGGTAGTCGCCCGTATAAATACTATTTAAAATTAGGGCTTCTCTTGCTGCATTTAACTGTGGGTTTATACTTAAAGATGATTTTAATGATGTCCCTGCTTCTTCGGTGTTGCCATAATGGACATGAAAACGGCCAAGTCGGTAGTGGGCTGTCTGATTGTCCGGTTCAAGATTGGTAGATTTTTCTAGCACCTCATGAGCAGCTTTATACTGTTGAGCACCGGCTAAACAACGTCCAAGTAATATCAATGCTTTCACATAATTTGGACGTATTAATATCGACTTTTCGAGAAGCCTAATAGCTTCTGAAAGCTCTGGTTTATCGAATAACCCAAGAGCCAAGTTATAAAGTAATTCGGGAATCTGTGGCGCCATAGCAACAGCTTGACGATAGTCTTTAATTGCATCATTCAGCTTGCCGTTAGCTTTATTGATATCACCGGATAATGACATTAACTGTGGCGTGACATTCACCGTCTGAATAAGCTTTTTAAGCATGGCTTGAGCATCACTGTGGCGGCCTGCTTGGGAATATGCCATGACGCATGCATGCATCTGATTTGGCTGACTAAGCTTTTTATTACATTGATCGAACATAGAGACGGCCTGTTTCAAATCGCCCCTTTGCAATGCGTCGATGGCTCTATCTGCTTTTTTTAATGACATTATTTGAACCTATCAACTATATTGCCCACAATAAAATCGATATTACACTACAGTTAGGTTGTTTGGGAAAAGTGGTAGGTGCAGTAGGGCTGGGATTAGCTCTCAATAGGGTTAAAAATTAAAAATAGTTAGGATAATTGCACTAGTTTTATTTTTTAAAGGTCGAAATAGCAATATAAAAGGAATACATATGCCATTTTCAGCTCAAATTCGGTTTATACCACAGGCTCTATTGCTAGTATTGTTGTCAGCTTGTGGGTCTAGCAGCGTAGACGATTCGATTTCAAACACAGGATACGGTAATTGGTTGATAGAAGAACTTGCTGATGAGGTTCTGGCCGCCACAATGAATCGATATCCATCAATGCCCACATTTTATTCCATTAAAAATAGTCATCATGATCGGCTATTTGATAATTCACTAAAGGCGCTAACGGTATGGCAGGTAAAGGAAGATGAGTGGCTCGCGAGATTAAATGCTTTAGGCGAGCCCCAAGAAATAGGAAGTAGAGATTGGGTAACCTATGGGATTCTTCATGAAAGTTTAGAAGCCGCGCGTGACACTAGAATTTGTCGAAAAGAGCTGTGGGAAACTAGCACAACAACGGCTTGGTACACGAGTCTCCCGTTTATTTTTGATATTCAACCCTTGGACTCAGAAGAATTAAGAAATGAAGCTCTGCAACGGTTAGCGCAGGTAGATAACTTCATAGATACTGAAATAGAGAATTTAAAGCTTGGTTTATCTCAAGGATAC
>JABILI010000045.1 GCA_018654575.1 Porticoccaceae bacterium | reverse complement strand
CTCGGTTAGATCTCGACTACACCGCCCTTATTTGATATTAGGCGTAGCCATAGTGTTTAATTGGATATTCTAGACAAATGAAACTAACTTTTAAATGTTGTTAAAGCAGGAGAATATCTATTCTGGCAGTTGTAACAGATGTCTATAAGAAAAGTTTTACGCTCAGAGGTAGAACAGGGATAGTAGATTTCTGGAAATTTCAGTTGTTTCAATTAATAGCTGTAATCGTGCCATTTATCCTTGGGGCTTGATACTTGAAAGCATGTATATCAGCTACTTACGGTCTAAAAGCCACGTAATTACCAAGCTATACAGATTATTAAACCCGCCCCTCAAGGATGATATTTAAATAACTAACAACAGCGAAATAAATTACTTCAGGAACAAACCGGGGGAAAAATGAGTAACACTGACAGAGCTTTAAAGTTTATAGAGCATTGGAATAATCGTGACATTGAAGGGATTATGGGTTCAATGACTACAAATTGTTTTTATCATAATATACCTGTGGATCCTCAAAAAGGACACGATGAAATTAGAGCTTATCTGGAGCCATTTATTCAGATGGCCTCAAATATTGAATGGATAGTTCACAATATTGCCGAAGATTCTAATGGAACTGTTTTAACAGAAAGAACCGATCGCTTTGAGATAAATGGCCAGTGGATGGATATTCTTGTAATGGGTGTCATGGAATTTCAGGATGGATTAATTTCAAATTGGCGAGATTATTTCGATATGAAAGCATATGAGCAAGAAACAGCAAGAGTTTTAGAATAAATGTTTTAGTTTCTATTAAATATATCTCCCTCACACTACAATGGTTTTTTTGAGAGCTGAATTTAAAGTGAAATGAAAACCTTATTCCTAGGCCTCATCAGCGCAATAATAATCGCAACGGCTTCACTGTCCTTTGCAGATGGCTACGACCGCTCAGACTTCAACTATCGTAGCTACAAACCCTCTACATCCATAGGCTTCTACATAAACCAATCCTGTGACTTCATCAACATAGACCATGTAGTCAGCCTCAAGGACGCATACGACAGCGGAGCATCCTCTTGGAGCGATTCTAAGAAAGAAACCTTCGCTAACGACAGATCTAATCATGTGCCTTCGTGCGGCCGTGTGAACAGTTCTAAAGGCTCTGAAGGGCCTAGTGATTTCTTGCGCAGAAGCCGCGATGGAAAGGGTTTGGAGTATGAGATTGTTAGGTTCTGTGAGTATGTGCAGAAGTATTATGCAGTGAAGGTTAAGTATGGGTTGTCTTTAGTTGCTAATGATAAAAAGGTTTTTAGTAGATGTGGTTAGACGTTTTGAGGTCATAGCATTTGTAGACTAGATGAAGTTTTTAAGTGTCTACGTTATTGTCTACTGCTCCTCATCAGCCTCGCAAGAAACGAGAGCTAACAAGGGCTGTAGAGCCTTTGAAGATGATATATGGCGGTGAGAGAGGGATTCGAACCCTCGAAACGCTATTAACGCTTACACACTTTCCAGGCGTGCTCCTTCAGCCACTCGGACACCTCACCGTAAACTATTGCCAATTATCTATGAATAGGACATCAATAGGAGCATCGGCATGCTCGTTTTATTCCCACTGCAGTATCCGCGGGCTAAAGGACCACAAAAACCACCAATCAAGCGGCTTTAAGGCCAATTTTAGCGGGGGCAACTGTACACAAAGAGGCTACCAAAAGCAATCAAGGTAGAGCGAGATAATGATAGCTCATCTGAGTAACTATACCCCAGCGTCTAAAACCAACAACAAACTGCTACTTCACCATAAGTCTATTCGTATTCGGCTATCGATGGACACGAACAAACTAGATTGCGATCGCCATAAACATGATCAAGTCGCCCTACCGGCGACCAATATTTGTTTGCTCGCAATGAGTCCAATGGGTAGGCAGCTTGGCTGCGAGTATAAGATCGGGGCCAGTCATCATGACTCACAACAGCGGCTGTGTGGGGAGCTCCTGCCAGAGGATTGTCGTCTAAACTAAATTCGCCACTCGCGACCTGATCTATCTCGGCTCTTATAGCAATCATTGCATCACAAAAACGGTCAAGTTCCGCTTGGGATTCACTCTCCGTTGGTTCTATCATTAAGGTTCCGGCGACAGGGAATGACATGGTGGGCGCATGAAAACCAAAGTCAATTAGCCGTTTAGCAATATCATCAACGCTGATGCCAATGTCGTCTTTAATCGGTCGAACATCTAAAATACACTCATGAGCTACTCTGCCGCTAGTTCCGGTGTAGAGTACTTCGTAGTGCCCCTGGAGACGCTTGGCGATGTAATTGGCGTTTAAAATTGCCACCTCAGTGGCCTGTTTAAGGCCTACTCTGCCCATCATGCGAATATACATCCAGGTAATTGGCAATATGCTCGCACTGCCAAAGGGAGCTGCAGATATCTGGGCGCCTTCACGATCACCATCGCTAGACTCTCTTGGTAAAAATGGGGCCAAATGTTTGCCCACACCGATAGGCCCAACACCTGGGCCACCTCCACCATGAGGGATGCAGAACGTTTTATGGAGATTAAGGTGCGACACATCGCCGCCGAACTTACCTGGCTGGCAAACACCTACCATGGCATTTAGATTGGCACCATCGATGTAGACTTGGCCACCATGCTGATGAATAATATCGCAAATATCGGTGATTTTTTCTTCAAATACCCCATGGGTAGAAGGATAGGTCACCATAATCGCCGAAAGTTTGTTAGCATGCAGTGTAGCTTTGTCGTTTAAGTCTTCAATATCGACATTGCCCTGATCATCACATTTCACAACAACGACCGACATGCCACACATTTGTGCCGACGCAGGGTTAGTGCCATGGGCAGAACTAGGAATCAGACAAACGGTTCGATGACTATCACCGCGACTCTCATGGTAGCCCCGAATTGCCAGCAAGCCTGCATACTCGCCTTGAGATCCGGCATTAGGCTGCAACGACATGGCATCATACCCAGTAGCTGCACATAGCATTTTCTCTAGCTGCTCAATCATTATTTGATACCCAACTGTCTGCGAATTCGGCGCAAAAGGATGCATATTAGAAAATTCAGGCCAGGTGATGGGCAACATTTCGGCTGTCGCATTAAGTTTCATGGTGCAAGAACCCAGTGGGATCATCGCTCGATCCAGGGCTATATCTTTATCTGACAGCTGGCGTAAATACCGCAGCATCTCAGTTTCAGAATGATAGTTACTAAATGTAGGGTGGCTTAAAAAATCGTCGGTTCTTATCAAATTACCCGGCAGCGCTTCTGATATTTCTGCCGCCAGCGTATCGGCATCCAAATTATGGTCGCCCAACAGAATACTCCACAGAGCTTTGACATCGTCAATTTCAGTCGTTTCATCTAAGGAAATACCCACGGTTTGCTCGTCAACTAAACGCAGATTAATCTCTTGCTCTTGAGCAGATTTTACGACTGATTGAGTACGCTCATCCAACCGTAAAGTGAGGGTATCAAACCAGCTGGTATTTACCGGTTTTATCCCTTGTTGCTCTAATCCACTGGCCAAGACTGAAGTCAAAAGATGCACTCTTTGAGCAATTCTCTGTAAACCTTGAGGACCATGATAGACAGCATACATACTAGCAATCACAGCTAGCAAAACCTGGGCTGTACAAATGTTGGATGTGGCTTTCTCACGCCGAATATGTTGCTCTCGCGTCTGCAGTGCCAAACGGTAGGCTGGCGCACCGCTCGAATCCTTCGAAAGACCGACTAAACGGCCCGGCAGATTGCGCTTATAGGCTTCACGGGTAGCCATGTACCCAGCATGAGGCCCGCCAAAACCTAATGGCACCCCAAATCTTTGGCTTGAACCGATCGCGACATCTGCCCCCAATGATCCTGGCGATTCGAGCAGCACTAAACTAAGAATATCAGCAGCCATAACCACTAAGCCGCGCTTATCTTGGACTTTGGTAATAATATCCCGATGATTACGGACTTCTCCGCTGGCCCCTGGATACTGCAGTAAGATACCAAAGGCGTCTCCTGAGAACTCATCTGGGTTACCTACTTTGACCTCAATACCTACCGGTTCAGCGCGGGTCTTGATGATTTCAATGGTCTGCGGGAAGCAGTCTTCGTCAACGAAAAAACACATTGATTTTGATTTTGACATGCGCTGACACAAAGCCATCGCCTCAGCGGCGGCAGTACCCTCATCCAACATTGATGCGTTGGATATTTCCATACCCGTGAGGTCGGTAATCATAGTTTGGAAATTAATAAGTGCTTCTAGACGTCCTTGCGAGATCTCAGGTTGATACGGCGTATAGGCGGTATACCAAGCTGGGTTTTCTAGTATATTCCTCTGAATGACATTAGGCGTAATAGTGCCGTAATAGCCTTGACCAATAAAACTTCTAAACACCTTATTATGGTTGGCAATTTCACGTAACTCAGCGAGCGCTTTGGCTTCTGTGCAACCATCAACAATATCCAAGCTGTCGGTCATTGTAATAGCGGCTGGAACCACTTGCGTGGTCAACTGCTCCAAACTAGTACAACCCAGCACCTTGAGCATTGCCTGCTGATCTTTGTCTGAGGGACCCACATGACGCGCAATAAATTCGGCAGAATTTTGCAAATCGGCAAGCGTTCTTGTCTTTTTCAACATCATGACGTCTCCAGTTAAGCTTCAGATTTAAGCATTCACAGCAATATAGTTTTGGTACTCTGCTTTATTCATTAATCCAGAAATGTCGCTATCTTCATCTAAGGTTATCTTAAACATCCACCCACCCTCTTCTGGTGAACTATTAAGTAGTTCAGGTTCATCGACCAAGGTTTCGTTGACCTCTAACACTGTGCCGTTGATAGGTGCATTAATTTCTCCGGCAGCCTTTACCGACTCAATCACCGCAACTTCATCCCCTTTAGTAAGTAAGGCACCAATTTCTGGTAACTCGACAAAAACAACATCGCCAAGTTGCTCTCGGGCAAAACTAGTAACGCCTATAGTCGCAATTCCATCGACAATAACTAACCATTCATGGTCTTTTGTGTAGACTGTCTCACCCATAATGGGCTCCTATTAGTGTTTATTAGCCTCGAAAATAGCGCTGAGGAACCATTGGCATTTTTACCACAGTCATTGCCCTATTTTTACCACGTACTAAGGCGTCTAGCTTGGTGCCCTCCGCACAAAACTCGGCATCCACATAACCCATGGCAATAGGTGTCTGTAAGGTCGGACCAAACCCGCCACTGGTGATAACGCCAACAACATTGCCCTGAGTGTCAACAATTTCAGCACCTTCACGCACAGGGGCGCGTCCCTCGATTAGAAACCCAACCCTTTTCTTAGAAACCCCATCAGCTAGGTGCTTGAGTATTTGGTCTGATCCCAAGAACCCACCGGGCTTGGAACCGCCCTCTCGTCGCGACCGACTAACGCTCCAGTTCAGGCCTGCCTCTATAGGCGATTTACTAGCATCCATATCATGACCATACAGGCATAGCCCGGCCTCCAGCCGTAATGAGTCACGGGCCCCAAGGCCAATCCACTGAACTTCGTCATATGACAATAGCTGATCAGCAATTGCCAACGCACCGTTATTTTTCACTGAAATCTCAAAGCCATCTTCACCGGTATAGCCCGAACGAGTCACATAGCACTCAACCCCGCCAATAGTCGTGTGGCAGCCATTCATAAATAAAAGATCATTAGCCGCAGGAGACAATTCTCCGACAACGTCTTTTGCTTTTGGCCCCTGAAGGGCTAATAAACTTTGACCACTTAGCTCAGTAATCTCTAGGTCGCCTAGGTGCTCCCTAAGATGCTTGATGTCTTGCTCTTTACAGGCAGCGTTGACGACTAGAAAGAAACAAGTCTCTGACCATCGAGTAACAATTAAATCGTCTAAAATGCCGCCGGTTTCTGACGTGAACGTAGCATAGGTTTGCTGACCGATCGCCAAGGCTTCCAAGTCGATAGGTACAAGACGCTCTAAAGCAGCAGCAGCACCCTCGCCGTCAACAACTACCTGACCCATGTGGGATACATCAAACAGCCCAGCTTTGTCTCGAGCATGAAGATGCTCTTGCATAATCCCGCCAGGGTACTGCACAGGCATTAGATACCCTGCAAAGGGCACCATTTTGCCGCCCGCTTCAACGTGGTAATCGTAAAATGTAGTGCGCTTGACATCAGGTGCTTTAAACATAGAGGGTTTAGCCCTTAGTGCAGATGACTTGATGATTAGTCATCATGATAAGGCCCTAAGGCTAATATGTTAAATTAATACTTATAATGCTATTATTTATAATATAAATACATAATGGGCACTTAGGGTTAAATATGAAGAATCTACCCATGGACTTACTGCGATCATTTGTATCCGTCGCCCAACTCAACAGCATCACCAAGGCAGGTGAGTTATTAGGCCGATCACAACCTGCCATAACCCTGCAAATGCAACGGCTTGAGGAGCTTGTTGATGAAACATTGCTGACTCGAAACGGCAAAAACATGGACCTGTCTGAGGCCGGAGACAGGTTTTATGAGTACGCCAATCAAATACTCTCACTCAATGACTTAGCCGTCACTGAGTTCTCCAAAAGTGCAGTCACAGGAAAAATACGGCTCGGCATCCCCAGTGAATTTGCCACTGTATTATTACCCAAAATAGTAAGCCGCTTTGCTAAGGCATACCCTAACGTCACCCTAGAGGTAAACTGCGAACTGAGTAAGAATCTGTTAACCAAGACCGGCAAAGCCAATCACGATTTGATTCTGGCACTGCAAGATGACCCCAATGAGAAAGACTCGGCTTTAGTTAAAACAGACCCTTTGGTATGGGTGGCTGGCTCGGATATGACATCTCAGAAGGTGTCGGTAGTACCCTTGATAGTCGCCTCTCAAGGTTGTATCTATCGGAACAGAGCAATCAGAATGCTCGACAAGTCTAAACAGCCCTGGCAAATCGTCTATACCAACCCAGATCTAACCGGGATTCAATACGCCATTCAAGAAGGCCTGGGTGTCACTGTGCTAGCAAAAAGCACCGTCCCTGATAACTTAAAGATACTACGCCCATCGCCTCGTTTTCCTGAACTAGGCGATGTCGGCATTAGCCTTCTTTTTACGGGCAGACATCGCAAAAATGAAGCCTTGCAGCTACTGGCAGAATATCTAAAGACAGGTCTCGCCTAACGCCTTTGAGTCAGCTGAACTCTCATAAGAAATGGGTTGTGAGCCTGCAGCAAGATTCTTCACTTGAGCACCAGCCAAACTGTCTTGCTGACTTTTTTGCAAAGCATTATCAATATCACTGATTAAGTCGTTAACATCCTCTATACCAACCGACAAACGTAATAAATTTGTCCCTATCCCCGCTTTTTTAAGAGCCTCTGGACTCATTGCCGCATGGGTCATCGTTGCTGGATGGCATATGAGACTCTCAACGCCACCTAATGACTCGGCAAAAGAAAAATATTCAAGGTTATTAACAAAGCCTTTTAAGCAAGCTTTATCTAGATTCAAACAAAACGAGAACATCGCTCCAAAGCCATTTTGTTGTTTTGCTGCTATTTCATGCGTTGGGTGATCTTTAAGCCCTGGATAAAACACCCTTTCAATCAATGGGTGTTGATTAAGATAATCAACCACCTGTTCGGCGTTCTCGACATGCTGCCTCATTCTAACGCCGAGCGTCCTTAAGCCTCGAGTAGTAATAAAGCTATCAAAAGGAGATCCCGTTATACCTGTGCAATTCGCCCACCAAGCCAACTGTTCGTGTAGAGTTTTGGTTTTAGCAATAACTGCCCCACCGACGACATCGCTGTGGCCATTAATATATTTAGTGGTTGAATGAACAACAATATCGGCGCCCAAGTCTAGGGGCTGCTGAAGTATTGGAGAGAGGAAAGTGTTATCGGTGACCTTAATGACATCACTGCCCGCCTGCTGACAGATTTTGGCAATATCCACGACTCTGAATAAAGGATTGCTGGGGGTTTCTATCCAGAGCAATCTCGGCTTTAATGCGAGGGCAGCTGCAAGAGCTACAGGGTCGCCCTGATCGACAAAAACAACCTCAAAAAGACCCTTTTCTTTTAGTGAATCAAACAACCTATAGCTGCCACCATAACAATCGTGAGGCGCGACTATGACGTCTCCCTTATCAAGAAGGTGCGTCACCAAGTAAATCGCCGACATGCCGCTGGAGGTGATAACCCCATCATAGCCGTTCTCTAATTCTGCCAAGGCCTTTCCCAGTATGTCACGCGTCGGGTTACCCGAGCGAGAGTAATCATATTTCCTTGGCTTCGCGAAATCTTCAAACGTAAAATTGCTTGATAGATAAAGCGGTGGCGTTACAGCTCCGAACTGACTATCGGCATCTATGCCCGCTCTAACGGATAAGGTGGTCTTGTTGGTTGACATTGAAATTCCCTGAATTAACCTGTTATTGTTCATCTTAAATAATAAAGCCGTATAGACGGCTAACCATCTAAAGCATCTTAGCGCCTAAGTTTTGCAAGTCAAGATGTAGAGACGGCTAAACTAAGCTACAATAACTAAAACGAATAAGGTTGAGGTATACATGGCTAAAACGTGGAATGGTAATTTCATCAATCCCTACATTGAACATGGCGAAAAGAAAGACAAAGTCAAAAAGATTACTGTGTCTATTCCCTTCAGTGTATTGAAAATACTGACCGACGAGCGCACACGCCGCCAAGTCGGTAACCTTCGGCACGCGACTAACAGCGAACTTCTATGTGAAGCTTTTTTGCATGCTTATACCGGCCAACCATTACCGACCGACGATGATCTGCGTAAAACTAACACTGACTATGCTCAAGAAATGGAAGACAAAGGCACTATAAATAGAAGCTAAAGGTATGATCTTCCCAAATGATGCCTGCTCTGATCGAGCTACGGCTACCTCTCTACATAAATGTAGCAATTTTATCCAGCGATAAGCGCTCAATATCAGGCACTAACGCGCCCTCAGCGGGGTAACCCACTACCAACAACAGAAAGGCCCTCTCGTATGTGGGCCGGTCCAGAATTTTAGTTAGAAACTTCATCGGACTGGGCGTATGCGTCAGTGTACCCAAACCGGCCTGATGCAAAGCTGTAATCAATACGCCTGTGGCAATACCTACCGATTCAGAAGGGTAATAATTTTTGTGCTTCAGGCCAGTTTCGTCAATTGTCACTTTTTTAAGAAAGATCGCGATCAAAACAGGTGCTTTTTCCAGGAATGGTTTATTCGCGTCTGTCCCCAAGGGTGCCAGCGCCTTCAGCCATTCATCAGGTGCTCGGTTGCTATAAAGCTCTCTCTCCTCTATTTCAGCAGCGTCACGAATCTGTTTTTTTATTACGGGGTCCTGAACTACGACAAAATGCCATGGTTGCATGTTGGCGCCACTGGGTGCTGAGCCGGCGGCTAATATAGCGTGCTCAAGAACGGAACGAGGAATTGGCCGATCAGAAAAGTCACGCACTGATCGGCGCCTGGACATCTGTTCATAAAATAAGGCTGCCGAAGCCTCCATTGCCTGCTCTTCCTGAACAGAGAACGCTAAGGGAATAAAGGGATCTGATTTGGCCATAGGGTCTACCTTCAAGGGCGGAGAGGTGTTGTTGCGATACCGCCCCATTAGGTTACCCCATGCGCTAGCCCTTAGGCAACTCAGCCAGCTACCGCTGAGCCTTCAGCTATTAAGGGTTGCCAAAATGGCCTCATCAGAGCCCTCTTCGACATCCTCAAACAAAAAGGTGCTTAAATAGCGCTCTCCAGTGTCAGGTAACATCGCTAAAATAGAAGAGCCTTCTGCTGCTGTTTCAGCCACTTTTAGAGCTGCTGCAAAGGTAGCTCCAGCTGATATCCCACAGAAAATCCCTTCATTTCGTGCAAGTGCCAACGCCGTATCTCTCGCCAAGGTATCACTCACGAGGAGAACTTCATCGCAAATAGCTTGATTCATCACATCGGGTATAAAGTCGGGTGTCCATCCTTGGATCTTGTGAGGTTGCCACTCATTACCACTTAGTAAAGCGGCGCCTTCTGGTTCGGTGCCGATAATTTTGATATTCGGTCGAGCAACTTTCAGAACCTCACCAACGCCTGTGACTGTTCCACCGGTACCATAGCCACTGACAAAGTAGTCTAGAGGCCGTCCCGCAAAGGTGCGTAATATCTCGGGTGCTGTCGTGTTACGGTGATATTCGGGGTTAGCTTGATTATCAAATTGGCTGGCTAAAAACCATCCATTTTTTTCAGCAAGCTCTTTGGCAATCCTGACCATGCCGGTTCCGCGTTCAGCTGCCGGAGTCAAGACCACCTTAGCGCCAAGGGCGCGCATGATTTTTCGTCGTTCTACTGAAAAGGTTTCGGTCATCACCGCAATAAAGGGATAGCCCTTGACCGCACATACCATGGCTAGAGCAATGCCTGTATTGCCTGAGGTTGCTTCTATCACGGTTTGACCGGCTTCTAAATGACCTTTTTGCTCCGCATCATTAATAATCGCAAATGCAAGGCGATCTTTAACTGACCCCAGAGGATTGAAATATTCAATCTTCACATATAGATCAATCTTTTTCGGTCCAAGCCGGTTGATCTTTACTACAGGTGTGTTGCCTATCGTGTCTAATATGGAATTATAAATCTGTGCCATGACGCTAAACTGCCTCTCTTAGTTCATAAAATGGTTTTGCTTTACTAATATGTTGAATCATTTGGCTATTTGGATGCCAATCCAGTTGGCGGGCAAAAACAACAACCTCGCCAATGATCATTAATGCGGGGGATATGACCTGATGCTCTTTAACCATTTCAGTCAGACAACCTAGGGTCCCAGTGATGACCCTTTGAGAGCTAGTCGTGCCATTTTCAACCACAGCGACGGGGGTATCAGGGCAACGGCCATAGGCAATCAATTGCTGAGAGAGAACATCATTTTTTAACAACCCCATGTACACCACAACCGTCTGATTTTTCCTAGCAATACTAGTCCAGTCTAGATTTTCCTCTGAATTCCTACACTGGGCTGTAATAAACATGACTGTTTGGGAATAATCCCGATGAGTGAGGGGAATTCCTGCATAGCTTGCGCAACCAGAGGCTGCGGTAATACCCGGCACAACTTCAAAATCAATCCCCGCACTGATCAAAGCCTGAAGCTCCTCACCACCACGTCCGTAAATAAACGGATCGCCGCCTTTTAAGCGAACCACTGACCTTTTTTGCTTGCCGTACTTAACTAGTAACTGGTTTATCTCTTGCTGTTTTTTACTGTGATTGTTGGCTCGTTTGCCGACGCTAATCAAGAGCGCTTTTGGGTTGGTCAAATTAAGTATTTCTGGGCTGATTAAAGCATCATATAAGACAACATCTGCTTTTTGAAGCAACTTGTGCGCCTTGACCGTCAATAAATCCGGGTCCCCAGGTCCACCACCAACTAAATACACCTTTTGTCTGACTGAAATATTTAGATTGAGATAATGGCCCCACCGCGCAACAAAAGCCGTAAATGCCAAAAGGCATTTCCCAATAAATAGCTTTGGTATAAACATATCGTATTTCATAGACACCACTATGAACATCTAGACGGCTAAAATTAAATAAGTAAAAGCACTACGTTATAACCGTAGGGCATCATCTTTTTTTAGAGGGTTCGGTTAAAAATAATGGCACTCTAATCTGTCTTGTGTTAAATTGGGCACCTTTCCATTTAGACGTCTATACGGCCATGAAGCTTCACCAATTAAAATACCTGATTGCCATCGCTGATAATAATTTAAGTATCACTGCCGCGGCGGCAAAAATATATACGTCTCAACCGGGTATCAGTAAGCAACTGAGGCTCTTAGAAGATGAATTGCAAATAAAGATATTTGAACGCAATGGCAAACAGCTAGTGGGAATAACCGCCTTGGGCGAAGAGATTCTCAATCGTTCAAGAAAAGTCTTACAAGAAATTAATAACATCAAACGCCTGACATCCGACATTAATGCGTCGGCCCATGGCAACTTCACTATTGGTACTACCCAAACTCAAGCCCAGTATGTATTGCCTCAGGTGTTTTTGAATTTTCATAAGCAATATCCGAACCTGAGAATTGATCTCCAGCAAGGATCGACCGACCACATTATAGAGTTACTCAACAAACAAAGTATCGACTTCGCCATTGCATCAGGGAATGACGAATTGGGGCCTGATATTGTAAAAATACCCTGCTACCAATGGGATAGGATTCTATTATTCCCTCAGGAGCACCCATTAGGTGACTTAGTCAGACCGACGTTAGAGGATATTACCCAATACCCTATAGTGACCTATCATGTGGGTGACAACGAAAAGTCATCCTTTATTAATAGCTGTCGAGCAGAGAACCTAGAACCAAATATTGTATTTACCGCCCGAAATGCAGACATCATCAAGACCTATGTTAAACGTGGCTTTGGTGTGGGAATTATTGCCAGCATGGCATTTGAAGCCAAATCGGATCGTGATCTTATTGGTTATTCTACGAAGGAGATATTGCCCCGCTGTACAACTTGGTTAGCGTTTAACAAGAATCTTTTTTTACGTAAATATATGAAAGATTTTATACAGTTATTTGCCCCACACATCTCTGAAAGAGACTATAAGCGCTATTTATTTCAGGATAATCTATTACCTCCAAATGCCTCAAATAATGAAATTCAGCCAGAAGCATCAAGACTCCCAATGCATGAAATGTGGCATATATAGACTTAACCGAGAACTTATAAACCGGCTAATGTATCGACGTGTAAGCCGCATTCACGTTGTTTTCCACCGAATCTTGTGTCTTCTTCGGACAAACCCAACGTCAAGGGTTTAGTGCTGTGCTTATCTCCAATTGAGACATAACCTTTGTTCCATAACGGGTTATAAGGCAGTCGGTGCTTCTGCAAATACTGATGGATGTCTCTATTAGACCAGTCAACAATTGGGTGGACTTTTACTCGGCCCTTAAAGGTTTGAATAATGGGCAGTACATGGCGTGATTTTGATTGATCTCGCCTAAGACCTGCAAACCAGGTACCTACCTCTAACTCGTTTAAGGCCCTGTCCATTGGCTCTACTTTGTTACGTTGGTTGTATTCATTCAAAGCGAGAGTATCCTTTTCCCAGAGCTTCCCATAGCGCGCCTCTTGCCAAGCGGGACTCATTTTACTTTGATAAACATGCACATCTAAGTCTAGAGCCTCTGTCAGTTGGTCAACAAATTGATACGTTTCTGGGAACAAATACCCTGTATCGATGAGTATCACCGGAATCTTTGGCATAACCAGAGTGATTAAATGCAAGCTGACTGCTGATTGAGCACCAAAACTCGATGCAAGCGAGAATTTACCAGGTAAATTCTCGGCTGCAAATTCGATTCGCTCAAGTGCCGTTTTTTTCTCTAGGTCTTCATTTGCATTTGTTAGCCAACTTCGACTGTTATCCATGAAAATCCAACCCATTAACAACCGATCTGATGTACCCTTGGCGAATCACAAAGTCACCAAAATACTCTCCCTTATTGCGTTGGCCGGCATAATCCTTAAGTAAAGGGGTCAACTCATCGAGAATCTGCTGTTCGTTGATATTTTCTTTGTATAACTTATTCAGTCGATCACCTTTGAAGCTAGCACCCAAATACAAATTGTATTTCCCTGGCGCTTTGCCCACAAAACCGATTTCACCTAAAAATGGCCTGGCGCAACCATTTGGACAACCCGTCATGCGAATGTTAATTGGCTGTTCCAACAATTCATACTGCTCTAGAATCCCCTCAATTCGACTAATGAGGTCCGGCAAGTAGCGTTCAGCTTCAGCCATCGCCAAAGAGCAGGTTGGAAAAGCGACGCAGGCTACAGAATTCAACCTTATCGGCGTTTCTTTCTCGCCAAAACTAATGCCATGTTTGTTGATTAGGGTTTGAATATGATCTTTTGTCTCAGGGTCGATATTACTAATAATTAAGTTCTGATTACCCGTAATTCTGAATTCACCTTGGTGAATCTTGGCGATCTCCAACAAGCCTGAGAACACTGTGGAATGGGGGCTATCAATTATGCGTCCACTATGGATATAGAGGGTTAAATGCCATTTTTTGTTCTCAGTTCGTAGCCAACCATAGCGATCTCCATTACCCGTAAATTCGAAAGGCTTCGCCTGATCTAATGACCAACCCAAATACTCACTCAAGATAGACTTAAATGTATCAATACCGAGGCGATCGATGGTGTACTTCAAGCGAGCCAACTTGCGGACCTCGCGATTACCGTAATCCCGCTGAACCCTAACAACACTTTCAGCAACCGCTAACAATTTATCTGGGGTACAGAAGCCAATGACATCGGCCACCCTTGGGTATGTTTGGCTGTCGTTGTGTGCACTGCCCATGCCGCCGCCAACCAATACATTAAACCCAACGAGCTTATGTTGCTCAATAATCGCCACAAACGCTAAATCGTTAGCGTAAACGTCAACATCATTATGGGGTGGGATTGCTATTGCCGTTTTAAATTTTCGGGGTAAGTACGTTTTCCCATAAATGGGCTCTTCAGTGGTTTCGATCTTTTCCCCGTCCAACCATATTTCGTGAAAGGCATTACTCTTTGGCAATAGATGCTCGCTAAGCTTTTTCGCCCACTGATAAATCTCTTGATGAATTTCAGACGTTTCGGGCAAAGACGTGGCCATCACGTTTCGATTTACATCACCGCAAGCGGCAACCGTATCGAGTAATGTTGAATTTATGCCGGCTATAGTTTGCTTAAGATTTCTCTTAAATACCCCATGCCACTGAAACGCCTGACGTGTGGTTAAACGTAAACTTCCATTGGAATAGTTTTTCGCCAATTCGGCTAGCACTAAATACTGCTTAGCATTTGCCACGCCGCCAGGCACTCGTGCGCGGATCATAAAAGAATATAAAGGCTCTAGCTTTGATTTTCGTCGATCATTACGTAAATCCCGATCATCTTGCTGATAAATACCATGAAATTTAATCAACACCTGATCATCGTCACAAATGGACCCTGTCACGGGGTCAACTAATCCATCTTTTATACTTCCACGCAAATAGTCGCTCTGAACCTTGATTCTCTCAACGTCGTTATGAGTGACTGCGTCATAGTGTGTTGGTGTAATTTTCGTATCACTCATTAATAAACATCTCTTTGGTATCTCGATTGTTTCTTTAGCTGCTTTAAATAATCTTTTGCTTGGGCTTGGGTATTATTGCCCTGCTTCTCAATAATCTGCAGCAATACCAGCTCCACCTCTTTGGCCATGCGAGACATATCACCACAGACATAAAAATAAGCACCCTGCTCTAACCACTGCCAAACCTGCTCAGCGTTCTGGCGCAGCCTGTCTTGAACGTAGATTTTTTGCTCTTGATCCCGAGAAAAGGCAATGTCGATTTTTGTCAGAAGACCTGACTTTAGATGCTTTTGCAGCTCTGTTTGGTACAAGAAATCAGTATTAAAGTTGGGATTACCAAAGAATAACCAATTACGCCCTTTAGCTTGCTCAGCTTCTCGCTGTTGCAGGAAGGAGCGAAAGGGAGCGATACCGGTTCCCGGCCCGACCATAATGATTGCTTTATCCGAGGATGGTAATTTGAAGTTCTTGTTATGATCCACATACACATTAACAATGTCGCCCTCACTGAGCTTGCGTGTTAAAAAGTGGGATGCTTGACCATAACGAGTTCCATCTTCGTTCTCATCCTCTAGGTGATTCAGAGTGATATGAACCTCTTCAGGATTCTCATCGATACTCGATGAGATGGAATAAAGGCGAGGCTTAAGCGGCTTTAACATTTGAACTAATTGCTGGGCCTGTAAAGTGACATTGGCGAGTTTTAGCGCGTCAATTAGCTGATGATTGCGGATGTACTCAGAGTAACCTGTATCTGCAATATCGAGTAATTTCTGGGAGCCACTTAAGGATGATAGCTCTCGAATAAGACCCTTGTTTAGAAGCGTAATTTCTAGCTTATGATGTAATAAGTCTTCAATACTATGCCCTTCGCCTTTAAAACTGACGCTTGTCTGCGGGTCAATGCTGAGCCGAGATAAAATCTCTGCAACCAAATCCTTGTCGTTATCCGCCCAAACCCCTAGAGCATCCCCTGGGCGATAGCTAAGTCCTGAACCTGCTAAATCTATTTCAAGATGATAGGTATCTTTAATGGAGTCCGGCGCGGTTAATTTCTGAATAATAGAAATGGTCGCTGAGAAGGGTTTTTCTTTAGAATAAGGAAACTGAATAATATTTTCAGCTAGAACCGGAGCCGATGATACCGGTGGCTGCAACTCAGCAATGGCGCCGACAAGCTGAGTTATCCAATTAAGCGTCTCCTGCTGATAATCGACATCGCAATCTAGCCGTTCAATTAGGGGCTCAGAACCCAGACCTGATAGAGCCGATTCAAAATCTTTAGCGGTCTGACAAAAAAATTCATAACTCGAATCACCCAAGCCTAATACAGCGTGTTTCACGCCATTAAGACTGGGGGCCTTCTTAGAAACAACGGCCTCATAAAAGTCTATGGCATCATCTGGAGGTTCGCCCTCTCCATGAGTGGAAGCGATCACCACTATCAGTGCATAGTCCTTCAGCCGGGCAAGTTTAATGTCGAGTGTAGATTCAAGGACTGTGTTATAGCCACTAGATTCCAGACTCTGTTGTAAACTTTCAGCAATTTCTTGAGCATTACCAGTTTGTGATGCATAGAGTATTAAACCCTTAAGCGAACTGTCTTCAGATGATTCATGTGCCGTACCTAGGGTACCTACAGCATTTAACTGCGCCGGAGCAGTCTCGGCCAGCCCCGCGCAGTACCCTGCCAACAGAAGTAGCTCGCTAGGCCCCAAATTGGACACTTTCTGCAGTAACTCACCATCTATATTGGTAAATCTTGCGGTAGCACGTTGTAGGGAAGTTTGGTCTGTCACGTTACACCCAGCCATATTAAGTCGTTAATGCGGCGAGATTATTGCCGTTTAGATGGCTAAAGAATATTCACTATTGATCATACCGACATAACCAAAAAGAATAGCTAAAAAAGATCAGTCACTTATTGACAACTATCTGACGAGTTTTTAACTAAAAACAGGAAGTCCCTGGATAAGGCTTTATTGTCGAACTTGCCTTATCGATTGTGGACGCTCAAAGGTGGTACTGCGATAAGGATTAATATCCAAGCCGCCACGTCGCATATAACGTGCATAGACGCTCAATTCTGAAGGTTGGCAGAACGCCATTAGATCGTTAAAAATTCGTTCTACGCACTGCTCGTGAAAATCTTGATGCATGCGGTAAGAGACAATATATTTGAGAAGCCCCTCTCGGCCTATTTTGGGCCCGCGATAAATAATATAGACAGACGCCCAATCTGGCTGATCAGTTACCGGACAGTTGGTCTTTAACAGATGTGAGTAAAGCGTTTCTGTAACTTGCTCATCACTATCAGCGGTTAATAGCGAAGCATCAGGCTGATAGGTATCAATGACGACTGACTGCTGGTCAACACAGACTCCATCAGGCTCCGAAATTAGATGAAACCCGGCATACTCAGGAAGCTCATAGAGCACTATATCAACGAGAGACCCTGAGGCCGCAGACAAATCCTTAACAAGAACATTCTGCAACGTTTGCATGGATTCGTAGCGGGTTTGAATCACTGAATTGAGATACAGCTTAAAAGACTTAGACTCAATAATAGACTCACTAGAGCAAGGAAAGAAAAACTCACCAATAGCGACCTGCGGAAGGCCGTTTGGGTTTAACCAGGAAATTTCAAACGCGGTCCATATGTCGGTACCCATAAACGGTAAAGCACCCAGCTCTGTCTGCTGACGTGCTTTAGCACGAGGAATGGGGCAGAGCAATAATGGGTCGTACTGATCGCTATAGCGCGTCTCTTGACCTAATTGGGTGTCAGAGTAATCTACCATTAGCTACGCAACCGAGAGCCTGTCTCGAGCAACCTCAAGGCTAAAAAGAACAACAGTACAGAAAACAGTCCTACCATCGAAAACGCCCACACAATATTGATATCAGTAATACCTGCAATGCCATAGCGAAACGCATTAACCATATAAAGCACAGGATTAATCATAGACAGGTTACGCCAAAACTCACTCAGAAGATCAATAGAATAAAAAACACCACCTAAATAGGTAAGTGGCGTCAACACAAACGTAGGAATGATTGAAATATCATCAAAATTTGCCGCAAATATTGCGTTAATAAGTCCCGCCAGTGAGAACATCAAAGAGGTCATCAACACAATAGCAATGGTCACCGGTAAACTATGGATACTAAAGTCAGCAAAATATAATGACAGCAGAGTAACAATAAACCCCACCCCCAACCCGCGACTCATACCTCCGGCCACATATCCCAACAAAATGATCCAGTTAGGCGTTGGCGACACGAGTAACTCTTCAATATTACGCTGGAACTTAGAGCCAAAAAATGAAGACACTACATTGGAATAGGAATTGGTGATCACCGACATCATAATCAACCCCGGCGCCACAAACTGAATATAAGGTAGCCCAGACATGGTGCCTATTCGAGACCCGATTAGCTGTCCGAATATGACGAAATACAACACTATAGTTATGATTGGTGGCAACAAAGTTTGCGGCCAAATCCTTAGAAACCGGCGAATTTCACGGCGCAGTATAGTGTCGAAGGCAATCCATTTTTGATTACTATTCATCAGCTTGGCCTCCAGCTGCATCAATTAAATTCTTTTCAACCATATCAAAAAATAATTCTTCTAAACGGTTTGCCTTATTTCTCATGCTAATCACATGGATGTTCTGAAGGCTAAGCTCTATGAAAATCTCGTTCATGGACTGTCCCTTTGTCACATCAACTTCAATACTGTGGCCATCAACTAAGGTCAACAGATAACCCTCCAATATTGGGCACTCTGTAAGCTCTTCGCGAACGTCAAGAATAAAGGTTTCTCGATCTAGCTGTTTGAGCAACGTCTTCATACTGGTGTTTTTGACGATGCTGCCATGATCTATAATGGCTATGTTACGACACAGACTCTCTGCTTCTTCAAGATAATGGGTGGTGAGAATGATCGTCGTGCCCTGATCGTTAATCTCTTTCAAGAACTCCCACATAGACCGGCGCAACTCAATATCAACGCCGGCAGTAGGCTCATCAAGCACCAGTAACTGAGGTTCGTGAATCAATGCTCGAGCAATCATTAAACGGCGTTTCATACCTCCAGACAATGTTCTAGATATTTCGTTACGACGCTCCCACAAACCGAGCTGCTTAAGATATTTTTCAGCTCGCTCTAGAGCAATGTTGGCTTTAATACCATAATAACCCGCCTGAGCGACCAATATCTCAATGGGCTTTTCAAACTGGTTAAAGTTAAACTCTTGAGGCACCACGCCAACAAACTGCTTTGCGATAGAAAAATCTTTATCAATATCATGTCCGAAAATTGTCACCACTCCCTCTGTTTTTCTGACCAGAGAGCAAATGATTCCTATCGTCGTTGATTTGCCTGCACCATTGGGCCCAAGTAGCGCAAAAAAATCACCCTTAGCAACATCCAGATCTATACCTTTTAGGGCCTCGAACTGATTATCATAGATTTTACGAAGATTTTTGATGGATAAGGCAGGCTGCATAGTTTTCAACTAATAGGTTCCAATTGATGCGTAAAAAAGACAGGTTTACAAACGCTTATTGTATCCTGCATCCACAGATAAGTCCTCGTTTAGATGTTGTTTTTACTAGTTACCTATAGCCGTTGGGGGCATAATAGAAAACCGAGTTTGATCTATCGAGAGCAATATGCCGCGCAAAACAATTCGACGTTTTTTGCCTGATTTAAAAGGGATGCTTGATCGCCCCTCGTTGCGTTGGATTAGTGACTTACCCCAGGATCCAAATCTGTTGCATCTCAACCGTCATTCGGTGTCCTTGTCTGTATTTATCGGGATATTCTGCGCCTTTATCCCTATTCCTATTCAAACCCTACTGGTAATAGCCATGTGTTTTTGGTGGGGTGCCAATCTGCCCATCGCCATGATGATCATATGGCTTAGTAACCCAATAACCATTCCGCCAATGTTTTACCTAACCTATAAATTGGGGAGCTATCTACTGGGTACTGAGGTTGGGGAGTTTTCCGTCACTCTAAGCTGGCAGTGGTTCTCTCAACTTGGATCAGAAATATTACTACCTCTGTTTGTCGGCAGCCTACTATGCGGCACTCTTCTGGCATCTATCGGCTACTTTTTTATTCTCTATTTGTGGCGTTGGAGAGTGATTAGAAATTGGGAGAAGCGTAAAGACTTGCGCAATAACTCATAAATAAATCAGTTCTCTTATGAATCAGCATACTCTCTACTCGTACCGCAATTCATCAGCTGGAGCCGTTTGACTGGCGCGCAACGCAGGATAAATAGTGGCGAGCACATTCAGCACTAAGGCAGAGCCTGCAATCAAGGCAACGTCTGACCAGCGCATATCAACGGGCACGTAATCAATGGGATACACCGAGGTATCAAGGAATTTAGCGCCTAACACTGACTCAACCCAAACGACTATATCAGCCGTCCAATAGCAACCTGCCACACCTAAAACGACACCGATTGAAATGCCGAACAATCCTATCATTGAGCCCTGCATTAGAAATAGACTTAGTATATTAGCCCTCGACAAACCTAAGGTTTGTAAAACAGCGATGTCTTTGCGCTTATCCATGACTGTCATCATCAACATAGAAATGACATTAAAAGCGGCGATAGCAACAATCAAAAAAATCAGCAACCCAACCATATTGCGTGATAGTTGGATTGCCTTATACAGGTTGCCATGAGTCTGAAACCAATCTCGAAAGCCATAACCATAGGGCAACTGATTAACAATCTCGAAGCCAATATTACGCGCATTAAATTGTTCATCTATCTGCAATCGGAACCCTTGCACTCTGTTGCGCAGACCTCCAATCGTCGACGCCTGCTCTAGTGAAACTAGAGCTAAAGCCTGATCTATTTCAGTGTGTGTGGAAAAGACACCTGCAACGACCAGCGAGTATGCTTGTGTCGGCAAACCATCGGCCGCGGGAATAATCACCGATACAGATTGCTTGATCGATACGTTTAGTGCCTCGGCAACCACCTCAGACAGCAATATCTGTCCCGCACTAGGCATGACGAGTTGATACTCCTCAAGCATTTTCGCAATACCAATCGGCAAAGCCCGTGAGGAGAGTCCCAACAATTGAATTGGTCGTGCTTGCAAACGGCTATTAATAAGGCCCTCTACTTGATTGTAAGGCGATACTTCAGTGACATGGCCTAAGCTAGCAATACGCGATTGTTCTGTCGGCCAGTCTTCTATGCCTTGGGAATGGATAATCTGCACATGAGGCACCACTGAAAGAATATTCTCGCGTAATTCACGATCGAAGCCATTCATGACCGACAAAACGATGACCAGCAATGCGACACCAAGGACTAATCCGGTAATCGCCAACAGAGAAATAAAAGAAACTAATAGATTGGAGCGCCCACCGGAGAAGAAATAACGCAGGCCAATAAATATTGAGACTGGCTTAAACAACAGGTTGCTCCAACGCCACCAATTCACCCTCTTCCAAACTGACCGTTCGATCCATTTGAGCGGCAATGGCGCTGTCATGAGTGACTAGTACAAAAGAGATGGCTAGTGACCGGTTCAGATCGACCAATAACGCCAGTATCGAGGCGGCGGTATGAGGATCAAGATTCCCGGTAGGTTCATCCATAAGGACCACTGAGGGTTCGGTAACAAGAGCACGAGCAACCGCGACTCGCTGCCGTTCTCCGCCAGAAAGTTCAGCGGGCTGATGACTGAGTCGACTGCCAAGACCTACACGTTCTAATAACGCAGTGGCCCGTTCTCGCGCTTCTGTGACAGGGCAACCACCGATTAAAAGTGGCATGGCGACATTCTCTAAGGCCGAAAATTCACCGAGTAAGTGATGAAACTGATAAACAAAACCAACATGCTGATTGCGCCAATTCGCTCGGCCAGACGCATCCAAGCTACTCCATTGCTTATTACACACTGACACAGTGCCAGAACTCGGGTCATCAAGACCACCGAGGAGATTGAGTAGAGTTGTTTTACCGGAACCAGACACACCTACTATCGCCAGCTTCTCACCTCTCTTGATATCAAGATTAACCGCCTTAAGCACCGACAAGCTGAGGTTTCCCTGTTGATAATCACGACTCAGATCTTTAGCAACGAGTACTGATTCAATGGTCATAACGCAACGCCTCCGCTGGCAATATCTTTCCTGCACGCCAAGCCGGATACAGCGTGGCTAAAAAACTAACGGTCAACGCAATACCTACAACTGCTGCCACGTCACTAAATACTATTTTTGAGGGTAATGCATTGATGAGATAAATACTTGGGTCAAACAGATAAACTCCTAGCAAGTTTTCGATGATACCGACAATATCACCAATAAAGTACGCGATAAAACACCCTAGCAAAGCGCCGCTGAGCACACCAGCAGCCCCCACCGTCATACCTTGCACTATGAAGATTTTGGTAATTAAGCTGGAGTTTGCACCCATGGTTCTGATCACCGCAATATCTTTGCGCTTGTCAGCCACCATCAACACGAGACTTGCGATAATATTAAAGGCAGCAACAGCAATAATGACTGACAACAAAAGACTAACCACTAGTTTCTCCATTCGCATGGCCTGAAAAAGAGAACTCATTGTGCTAGACCACGAACGCCACTGGTGATTGGGGAGTATGGAAGATGCGTTGGAGTTCAACCAGCTATCAACTTTATAAGGATCTTTAAATTGCAGCTGAAACCCCTGATAGTTATCCCCTAACCGCATTAATTTCTGCATATCTTGCTGGTGCATAAAAGCTATCGAAGCATCGACCTGGGCACCAACTTCAAAAATACCTGAAACAGTGACACGCTTTGTCTGTGGAAAAATACCGGCGGGGGTCACACTAATCAGCGGCAAGGTAACCTGTATTTTATCGCCAATAAAAGCACTTAATTGTCGAGCTATTTGGCTACCTAAAATAATACTAAAATCACCTGGAGCTAACTGTTCCACATACCCACTCAGCATATTCTCTTTTAGTAGATCGGCCGTTGGCCAGGCCTCATCTATGCCCTGTAAACTAACCCCAACCTGACTGTCGTCTTTGGACAACATCACAAAACCCTGCACCATAGGAACAACTGCAGTAACGTCCCTATCACCACTAGCGATAATCTGCTGTCTAATATCGACGAGTTGATCTAATGTCAATCTAGGGTGACCTGCGACCGTAGCATGGGGAATAATCCGCAGTAGGCGCTGTTTTATTTCTTTATCGAAACCATTCATCACCGACAGAACTACGATAAGTGCCATCACACCAAGTGCCATCGCAGCCACCGAGAAGCTTGAAATAAAGGACACAAATCCCTCTCTTCGCTTACTACGGGTATAGCGATATCCAATAAAAAATGGGAGATTTTTTAACATGAATAGATTAAACCCGAAAGCCCGATCACAAACAACAAAGAGTCCAACAGAGTTCAATAATCTTGATCATTCTGAGGGGCAAAAAGGAAGATCAGGCGTTTAGCTCTGTTTTTCATCAAAATAACGGTGCTGTCTGCTGACCCGATTCAGTCCGTTCATGGACGCAATTCGACAGGCTTCAGCCATATCTAAAAACTCTTTTGTTGGGCGTCCATTGCGTTATAAGATTCTGACTCACTGATCTCAGTATTTTTCTCGTTACACTTATTGGGGTCATCACCGCAGATATCGCAGGTATAATCAGTTTCACCTAAAGCCGCGCCGACGCCACCACAGGAGCCGGTTATAGGCTTGCGACCCATCAGAACACCAATCGACATGCCGCCCACTAGTAGCCCAAACATCACAACTGCTAAAATAATTTCTGCCATGTTACTGGGCCTCTATCCGTTCGTTGGTTGCCAAGAGTGGCCTAAAAGTTTCACTGTAAGAAACGGTATAACCTTTATCTTGTCGAGCAATTATATAAACTGGAATCTCTAACTCATTAGCTAAATTGATAGCTTGGTCACTATTCATGACCATTAATGCTGTTGCCCAAGCATCGGCCTCGGCACAGGTGTCTGCGATCACCGTAACCGAAGCCACGGAATGAGTCGTTGGACGTCCCGAGCGCGGATCAATGGTGTGGGAGTAGCGCACACCATCTCGCTCAAAATAATTTCGGTAGTCCCCTGACGTAGCCACGGCCCCTGCCTCTAAATTAAGCACCTGAGCCACCGCCTCAGTTGGCGATGGCGACTCTATGGCTAATCGCCAAGGATATCCCTCGGGGTTAAGCCCACTTATTCGCGTCTCCCCACCCACCTCAACTAAGTAATCAGGGAGTGCATTCATTTCCAAAAGATCGGCCACCAAATCTACAGCGTAACCCTTTGCTACGGCAGACAGGTCCAATCTCAATGGACGACTTTTGCTCATCAATACCTGTTGATTATCAACCGTTCGATTAACCGCATCAAAACCAATGCCGGCAAGGCTTTTCTGAATAGCACTATCACTCGGCACAATATCTCCCGTAAATATTGGACCAAAACCCCAAATATCTACCAAAGGTCCAATCGTAGGATCAAGCGTACCACCGCTGTTCTGCCAAACTTTTCGTGCTATCTGCAACACCCGATCAAAGTCATCAGAAATAACGAGAAACTCTCCGACAGCTAACTGATTAAACTGACTGATCTCAGAATCAACCTTGTACGTCGACATGGACCGATCAACTCGATCAAGGACCTGTTCAATTTGTTTGGCTAGATCTGCTGGCGCCGGCTGGTCTGCAACGATCGTCACATGATAACTGGTACCCATCTTACTACCAGATATTTTGATAATGTCTGGGCCGTGATCACAACCGCCCAATATTGCTACAACGGTAAAAAACAGGACACAGTTAAACGAAAACGAGGCTTTGCGAAGCCACGTTAGCGAATTAATGCTCTGCTTATCCACCAAAGTCATCAAGGAAAATATTCTCTTGCTCTACACCCAAATCGGTCAACATTTTAACGACCGCTGCATTCATCATTGGCGGACCACACATGTAAAATTCACAATCCTCTGGGGCCTCATGATCTTTCAAATACTGCTCATAAAGCACATTATGAATAAACCCTGTTAGCCCATCCCATTTATCTTCTGGTTGAGGATCGGACAACGCTAGGTGCCAATCGAAATTGTCATTTTCAGATGCTAAGGCGTCATACTCATCGTCATAAAAGCATTCGCGCAGCGAACGAGCGCCATACCAGAAGCTGATTTTACGGTCTGAATTGACACGTTTAAGCTGGTCAAAAATATGTGACCGCATAGGAGCCATGCCCGCGCCACCGCCGATAAAGACCATCTCATTACTAGTCTCTTTCGCAAAGAACTCTCCGAAGGGACCATAAACAGGGATAGTATCGCCAGGCTTTAAACCAAACACATAAGAAGACATCACACCAGGCTTGATCCCTACCGAACCTGGAGGTGGAGTCGCAATACGAATATTAAATTTAACCACACCCTTCTCGTCAGGATAGTTAGCCATTGAATAGGCTCGGATAACAGTTTCATCCACGATTGATTCGTGGTTGAAAAAACCAAAACGCTCCCAATCACCACGATATTCCTCTTCAATATCAAAATCAGAATATTTAATATGATGCGGTGGACACTCGAGCTGAACATACCCTCCAGCTCGGAAATTGACGTCTACGCCTTCAGGCAGCTTCAACGTCAGCTCTTTAATAAAGGTTGCCATATTTGGATTGGATTCAACGGTACAATCCCAACGTTTAACACCAAATACCTCTTCAGGGACCTGCACCTTCATGTCCTGTTTGACGGGAGTCTGACAGGACAAGCGCCAGCCTTCAGCCGCCTCACGACGAGTAAAATGTCCCTCTTCGGTTGGCAACATCGACCCGCCACCATCGCTTATCACGCACTTGCACTGGGCACAGCTGCCACCACCTCCGCACGCCGAGGGTAAAAAGAGCCCCGCGGAAGACAAAGTCTGGAGTAGTTTATCGCCAGCAGGCACGGTAATGGTTTTCTCACCATTGATCTCTATATTCACACTACCGGAGGATACAAGCTTGCTTCGAGCAGCCAAGATAAACGCCACGAGTGCGAGAATCACCGCCGTAAACATGCTTACACCAAGAATAATTTCAGTATTCATACTCAGTTACTTCTCCGTTATTACAGATCAATTCCACCAAAAGACATAAACCCAAGGGAAACTAAGCCCACGGTAATGAATACGATACCCAGTCCCTGTAGGCCTTCTGGAATATCACTATATTTCAATTTTTCACGGATACCTGCCAAAACAGCAATAGCCAGCGCCCATGAGGTTCCCGAGCCGAGACCATAAACAACACTTTCTGTAAAATTGAACCCGCGTTCGGCCATGAGTAAGGAACCCCCTAAAATGGCACAATTCACCGTAATGAGCGGTAAGAAAACGCCTAGCGCGTTATAAAGCGCTGGGACATACTTATCTAGCACCATTTCCAAAATCTGCACAATGGCCGCAATAACGCCAATAAAACATAGATAAACTAAGAAGCTAAGATCAACGTCAGGAAGACCTGCCCAAGCAAGTGCGCCGTCGGACAAAAGACAGGTCAACAGCAGGTTATTGACTGGAACAGTAATGGTTTGCACCACAATGACGGCGATCCCTAAGCCTATTGCAGCGTCGATTTTTTTCGACAATGCGATAAATGTGCACATGCCTAAGAACATACTTAAGGCGATATTATCAATAAAAATAGAGCGAACGAGCAAGCTAAGATAATGTTCCATTAGAGCACCTCACTAGGCTGACTATTATGGGTAATTTTAAAGTCAGCTTTTTCAACCTGAGATTTCTTCCAAGTGCGCAAAACCCAAATAAGTATACCGATCAAGAAAAAGGCACTGGGCGGCATCAACATCATGCCATTTGGCACGTACCAGCCACCGTCACTAATAGGCGTAAATATTTCGTAGCCCCACAATTTGCCGGCGCCAAAAAGTTCACGCACAAAGGCCACCAGCATGAGTATTGCGCTATAACCTAAGCCATTGCCAATGCCATCAAGAAAGCTTGGAATCGGCGGGTTCTTCATGGCAAAGGCCTCAGCCCGACCCATAACGATACAGTTGGTAATGATCAGTCCGACAAATACTGACAGCTGCTTACTAATATCATAGGCAACGGCCTTGAGTACCTGATCGACAACAATAACCAGTGACGCGATAATCGTCATTTGCACGATAATCCTGATACTGCCGGGAATATGGTGCCTAATCAATGAGACAAAGAAATTAGAGAACGCCGTAACTATAGTAAGGGCTAGGCACATAACGAAGGCAACCTTCATGCTAGAGGTTACTGCCAGCGCTGAACAAATACCCAAAATCTGCAAAGCAATAGGGTTATTAGCGGCAACTGGCTCAAGTAGAGTGTCTTTGATGTTCGCCATGCTAGGCATCTCCTGTTTTCAAGTGGCCAATGAGCGGCGCAAAGCCCTCTTCGCCAAGCCAATACTGAATGAGATTGTTAACACCACGCGTGGTGAGGGTCGCACCCGCCAACCCATCAATCTGGTACTCGGAGCCTTCTCGCCCCATATCAGCTTTGCCTTTAATCACACTAATAGCGACCTCGCCCGACTTATAGGCCTGTTTACCAACCCATCCAGCCTTCCAATTAGGGTTATCAACTTCGCCACCCAAGCCTGGTGTTTCTGTATGTTCGTAAAAACCGATACCTGCAACGGTCTGAAGATCTGACTCTAAGGCCAAGAACCCATAAAGCGTGGACCAAAGACCGTAACCTTTGATCGGCAGAATGACTTTCTCTATGCCCTGCTCTCCATCAACAATATAAACAGTCGCAAATTTAGCTCGACGCTTAATCTTTGCGGGATCATTTTTTGGATCCAGAGGCACTGACATAGAAGGGTCTTTCGAAGCTTTACGCTGGTCGTAGATCGACGCATCTACACCGTCAGTAAAATAGCCCGTATCAAGATCAACAATTCGCGCCGTAATCTGCTCAAATTGCTTCTCAATATCAATGCCGGGTTGCAGCAAGCCTGCTGAAGCGAGAATATTGGTCTTCAGGTCTAACAACTTATTTTCTTGTTGCTGTGGCCGCAAGATAACGGCCGCGCTTGAGACAACAACCGCACAAACCACACAAAGAACGAGCGCCACACCAAATGTCTTTTGAACTGAATCACTGGCCACGAGCTAATCTCCTTTTAATATTCGCATTAACCACAAAATGGTCCATCAGCGGTGCGAACAAATTTGCAAACAAGATCGCCAGCATCATACCTTCAGGAAATGCAGGATTAACCACACGAATCAGAATGACCATCACCCCAATCAGCATGCCGTACCAAAACTTCCCCGTATTCGTCATTGCTGCAGAAACCGGATCAGTTGCCATAAAGATGGCACCAAAGGCAAATCCTCCGATAACCCAGTGCCAATAAAACGGTAGCGCAAACATGGGATTGGTTGAATCAATATTATTAAATAACGTCGCCAAAAGAGCCGATCCAATCAATACACCGCTGATAATGCGCCAAGAAGCAATCTTGGTTATTAACAATAAGGCCGCACCCATCAGTATGGCTAGGGTTGAAGTTTCACCAATAGACCCCTGTATGGTACCAATGAACGATTGTGTCCAGGTAGCGGTCTGCTCTAGAGCAACAACTCCCTTAGCTGATGCAACCGAAAGCATAGTAGCTCCGGTGTAGCCATCAACCGCGGACCATACCGCATCGCCACTCATGTACGCTGGATAAGCGAAATATAGAAATGCGCGACCTGTTAAGGCTGGATTAAGGAAATTTTTACCGGTACCACCGAACACTTCTTTGCCAATGACGATACCAAAACTAATACCCATAGCCACCATCCACAGCGGTAAATCTGGCGGACAACAGAGTGCGAATAGAACAGAGGTGACGAAAAAGCCTTCATTGACCTCGTGGCCACGTATACTGGCAAATAGGACTTCCCATATCCCACCCACAATGAAAGTAGTCATGTATATGGGTAAGAAATACGCAGCTCCATGAACGATATTATCCCAAATACTAGTAGCGTCATAACCCGCAAGTAGACCAATTAAAAGACCACGCAGGCCATCCTGAGATAACATGCCCATCTCAGCCATAATGGTGTTTGCCTGGAAACCAATATTCCACATCCCAAAAAACATCGTCGGGAATGTCGCCGCCCAAACAGTTATCATTACGCGCTTTAGATCTATGCCATCGCGCACGTGTGAACTATTTTTGGTTACATCTGCAGGTTTAAAAAGACCTGTATCAATGGCCTCATATAAGGCATACCACTTTTCCCATTTACCACCTTTATGAAAATGTGGCTCATATTTATCGAGAAGATTTCGCATCATACTCTTACCCCTCCTTCTCAATTCTGGTCAGATTATCTCGCAGGATTCGGCCGTACTCATATTTTCCAACACAGACGTAGGTGTACAAACCCATATCGTCTTCATCCAGCTCTAGACAACCGAGCTTTTGAGCCATTTCAGTATCGCCGACAATAAGTGCCCGCAAAAGTTGTATGGGCAAGATATCCAGAGCAGTCACCTTCTCATAACCACCTACGGGCACCATTGCTCGCTCACTTCCATTGGTGCTGGTGGTCATATTGAATAGCTTCTTGGTGAGTGAAGAGACAAACACCGGTAATGAAGAATGCTTGTTCACTCCCGCTCGGAGATAATGCAGAAATTGCCGCTCACGCCCCTCTTGAATAACAGAGACTTGGCTATGGTAACGACCCAGGAAAGCAAATTCTGAAACGGCTTGACGCCCGGAAAGGACTGAACCAGAAATCACCCTATTTTCATCATTTTTAAGCTCGCCAATGACTAATTGATTGATATTAGCCCCTAATCGCGTACCCAAAAGTCTCGGCTGTGTCACCTGAGGCCCAGCTAGGGCAATAACACGTCTAACATCAATGCAACCTGTCGTAAACAAAGCACCAATGGCAATGACGTCCTGGTAACCAATCGACCACACTGTTTTCCCTATGCTCACGGGATCAACCAAATGAATATGAGTCCCAGCAAGGCCGGCAGGATGAGGACCACTAAAAGCAATCTCCCTGACACCGTCTATATCATCTCCGGGTATTATCGAATTCGGAGCCACGCATAGGTTGACAGGCCCATCCGTCAGTCGAGCAAGTATTTTTAAACCGTTGATAAAATCTTCTCGTCGCTGATCGATAACCACCGAGGGATCTGCTGACAGAGGATTAGTATCCATGGCAGTGACGAAAATAGATGATGCCATGGTGTCAGCGGCTGGTACTTTTGAAAACGGTCTAGTTCGCAACGCAGTCCATTGTCCCGACTTAACCAAATTTTCAATGACATTAGATCGATCTAGGGTATGCAACTGCTCCGCCGAGTATGTCTCAAAAGTTTCACTATCATCGCCATCGATATCAATAACTAAAGATTGGAAAATTCGCCTTTCACCACGATTAATGGCCGCCACTGTTCCGGCAGCTGGTGCTGTATAACGTGCAGATGCATTTTTCTTATCAGTAAATAGTAGTTGGCCCAGTTTGACCTGGTCGCCTTCGCGCACTGCCATGGTTGGTTTCATACCCTGGTAATCTAGACCGACCAGAGCGACTTGGCTAACGGCCGGGCCATTATAAACCACCTGCTCTGGAGTCCCCGAAATGGGGAGATCCAAACCGCGACGAACTTTAATCATAGAGTTTACCCGTGTTCACATTTATATAATGACTATTAAGCGCACCTCGCATACAGTCAATAAAATATTGGATTTGTAGCGAACCTGCTGTTACTCACTAGGCAATTTTCTGCCCGCTCTAGGATAGAGACCTTGAGTGAGAAATTTGTGCGCGAGAGTATAATGGCCTATGGCCCCAGACGCCAGTTTATAACACCTAAAACGCCCTTATCACCGCATAAAATGATGCTTTTTGCCCGAAGGGGTGGAAACTAGGAAGGCAGCACAATATTCAGACAAAAAAAGCTCGGTTGCCCGAGCCTGTTACGACACTTGAGCAGATTTAGATTAGGCTTCTCTTGGGTATGATGGCCAAACAACACCTGCAAATTTCTCTAAACATCTGACCACCTGACAGCTGTAGCCAAATTCATTGTCATACCAGCAATATAGTACGCAGCTGCGACCTTCAACAATCGTCGCCTGAGCATCAATAACGCAAGCCTGCCGAGATCCCACAAAATCGGTTGAAACAGCTTCCGTTGAAATTGTATATCCTATTTGCTGCTGAAGATCTGAATGCAATGCCTTCTGCCGTAGAAATTCGTTCAATTCCTCAACCGTGGTGTCTCGACCCAACTGTAGGTTTAGAATAGCCATAGACACATTCGGTGTCGGAACTCTTATCGCATTACCCGTCAACTTGCCTTTTAGCTCAGGTATCACCTTAGCAACCGCTTTAGCCGCACCGGTTGACGTAAGTACCATGTTGAGAGCGGCACTTCGACCACGGCGTCCACCCTTATGGTAGTTATCGATCAAATTTTGATCATTGGTGTAAGCGTGGACAGTCTCAACATGGCCACCATTAATACCAAATTCGTCTAATAAGCACTTCAGAACTGGGACAATCGCATTGGTCGTACAAGACGCTGCAGAAATGATTTTTCTATCCAACGTAATCTGATCATGATTAACGCCATAAACGATGTTGGGAATATCATCGCCAGCAGGTGCCGTTAAGAGCACTTTGCTCGCACCAGGCCGGAGGTGTCCACTAAGTCCTTCTGTATCTTTCCAAACGCCAGTGTTGTCGACAATCAACGCATTAGTGATGCCATAATCGTTGTAGTCGATTTCTTCAGGAGAATTGGCATAGATTATTTTAATCGGATTACCATTGACGACCAGAATATTTTTATCTTCTAGAACCCGAACTGTACCTTTGAAGGGACCATGAACGGAGTCTCTGCGAAGCAATGCTGCTCGCTTTTCAAGATCATGGTTTAACTTTCCTTTACGGATAACGATAGCGCGTAATCGCAGCACATCACCACCACCCGCCTTATCAACTAGAATTCGAGCGATCAGTCTCCCGATTCGGCCAAAACCATAGAGCACAACGTCTTGGGGTTCAGGAAGCGGTTTAACATCAGAACCGATAATCTCATCAAGTTCAGCGGATAAAAAATCACTCAGACTCGATCCATTTTCATTACTATTTTGATACTTAACCACTAATTTACCCACATCAATATGGGCGGGACCAAGTTTCAGTTTAGAGATACCTTCAAGCATTGGGTAAGTATCAAACTCAGAGAGCTCATTATTCTCAACCTGACGAACAAATCGATGCTCCTTCATCAAGTCAGTCACCGACTGATTGACCATGCTGTTACCATACATATAAGTGTTAATATTATACTCACGGTACAATTTGCCAATCAACGGAATCATGCCCTCTGCCAATGCTTCTCTTTCTTTCCAGTCTTTGAAAAAATCGTCAGGGAGGGGTCTTTGCTGTTCGTCCACGAATTAAGTCCTTATGCAGAAGTGTTTGATAAACGATATTATCGGACACGAAATCGAATCAGGCAACTAATCGAGCTTTAAAATAGCAAGATAGGCATTATTTCTATAACTAATAGCCTGAGATAAGTAGAATACCCGCCGGTAAAGCAGCATAAAATGAGATCAACAGAACCCCATTATGAATATTTTTAATCAACAACCCTCTCTTAAGCCTGGCGATAAATGTCTTTGGGGTGGGTTACCGTCATCGGGCCGAGCCTTGGCCGTGGTTGAATCCGCGCTTAAGTATTCAGGTCTGACCTTAATTATTACCGACACTGCACAACAGGCAAGTACCCAAAGTCGTGCCTTAGAGTTTTTCGCCGCACAACAGAACCTATCGATCTTCACATTCCCCGACTGGGAAATACTGCCCTACGATATTTTCTCGCCGCATCAGGATATTATTTCAGCGCGCCTCCAAACCTTAGCAAAATTGCCAAACGCGAACCACGGCGTTCTGATTGTCCCTCTGACGACATTAATGCATCGTATTGCGCCTATTGATTTTGTGGCCTCCAGAACGTTCTGTTACAGCATTGGCGAACAACTTGACCGCGGGTTATTGCAAGACCAGCTATCGCGAGCAGGCTATAAACGTGTGGATACCGTTTATGAACATGGTGAGTTTGCCTTTCGCGGCTCAATCATCGACGTTTTCCCTATGGGCGTTAAAACGCCTTTTCGAATAGATCTTTTGGATGATGATATAGAGTCTCTGCGGCTCTTTGATCCAGAATCACAACGCACCTTGGAAAATGTCGAACAAATTGAATTACTGCCCGCAAGAGAATTTCCGATGGACAAAGAGTCCATCAATCTATTTTTAAATAACTGGCATGAAGGCTTTGATCATAACCCAACCAAATGCCCAGTTTATCGCGACATTAAAGACGGTATTGCACCCCAAGGAATAGAGTACTACCTAAGCTTGTTCTTTGAACAAACAGCGACTCTTTTCGACTACTTGCCAACTAACTTACAGCTATTTACCAGTAGCGGAATAGAACAGGCAGCAGAGCAATTTTGGAGCGACATCAACAATCGTTACCAAGAATATGGAGTGGATCCTGAACGTCCTCTTTTAAAGCCAGAGGAAATATTTCTGCCTGTTGATCGCCTTTTTCATGAAATAAAAAAACGACCAAGAACGATTCTTGATAGTCAACCCATAGACCCGGCTGCTCATCTCCAAGACTCAGGCATCGTGCCTGTCCCTGATATGTCGGTAAATGCCAAACAAACAAGTCCTCTGCAAAAATTACATGACTTTTTAATTGCTTTTGAGGCTGACAAGGCAGGCTCTCGAGTTCTATTTTGCGCTGAATCCTCAGGCCGTCGTGAGGTATTAACTGACCTACTAAAGACCATTCAAGTCCACCCCACAGAGGTCGATAGTTGGTTACAATTTGTCGATTCAGATCTACAGTACGGTATAATTACCTACCCTTTAGAGCAGGGAATTGCTTGCCCTAACAATGGCCTGTGCCTTATCACTGAAGGCGAGCTATTTGGCCAGCAGGTCATGCAGCGACGACGGCGCTCCAAGGCGTCTGAGTCACCCGACTACATTTTCAAAAGTCTTGCCGAATTAAAAATTGGTGCCCCAGTAGTCCACATAGAACATGGAGTCGGCCGCTATCAAGGGTTGGTTACCTTAGATGTAGATAAGACCGCGCAAGAGTTTCTGATGCTCTCTTACGCCAACGACGCAAAACTCTACGTACCAGTGTCGTCCCTACACCTAATCAGCCGCTTCGGAGGTGGTGATCAGGTCGCAGCGCCACTTAATCACCTTGGTAGTGACAAGTGGGATAAGGCTAAACAAAAAGCTGCTAAACAAGTTCGAGATACCGCCGCTGAACTCCTTGATATTTACTCTAGGAGAGCGGCTCGCCAAGGTTTTGCATGCTCAGCTAATGAGCAAGACTATCTAAAATTTAGCGGCGACTTCGCCTTTGAGGAAACAGCCGACCAACAGGCCGCTATCGATGCGGTTAGGCAAGACTTATTAAGCGCTCAACCTATGGATCGGCTGGTCTGCGGTGATGTAGGTTTTGGAAAGACCGAAGTTGCCATGCGCGCAGCCTTTACAGCTGTTAGCAGCGGTAAACAGGTAGTCATCTTAGTCCCGACCACCCTGCTCGCGCACCAGCATCTCCAGAATTTTCGAGATCGTTTTGCCAACTGGCCGGTTAATGTTGAAGAACTGTCTCGATTTAGAAGCGGGAAAGAGCAAACGGCAGTGATTGGTGATACCGAGGCCGGCAAAGTCGATATCTTAATCAGTACACATAAGCTGCTTTATGCCGAAATCAATTTTAAACAATTAGGCCTCATGATCATCGATGAAGAACATCGCTTTGGTGTGAGACAAAAAGAAAAGATTAAATCTTTGCGCAGTGAGGTGGACATATTGACCATGACCGCCACGCCAATACCTCGCACGTTGAATATGTCAATGCATAGTATTCGGGACCTGTCGATTATTGCAACGCCTCCAGCCAAAAGATTATCGGTGAAGACCTTTGTCCGCAAGCAAGAATCAAGGGTTACCAGAGAGGCGATTCTTCGGGAGATACTGAGGGGGGGCCAAGTCTACTTCTTGCACAATGATGTCAAGAGCATCCAAAGAGTTGCCGATGAGCTTGCTACCCTGGTCCCAGAAGCAAGGGTCAATATTGCTCACGGCCAAATGCGCGAGCGTAACCTCGAGCAGGTTATGTCAGATTTCTATCACCAGCGCTTTAATGTACTAGTCTGCACCACCATCATTGAGACGGGTATTGACATACCTAGCGCAAATACAATTTTGATTGGCCGTGCCGACAAATTTGGTCTTGCCCAGCTACATCAGCTGCGTGGACGCGTCGGCAGATCACACCACCAAGCCTATGCGTACTTGATGCTTCCACAAGATAAGAAAATCACCTCAGATGCCACCAAAAGGCTCGAAGCTATATCGGCCGCAGATCAACTCGGGTCTGGCTTCACGCTAGCGACTAACGACCTTGAAATTAGAGGGGCTGGAGAACTTTTAGGCGAAGAACAGAGCGGTCATATTCAAGCTATTGGTTTTACCCTTTATCTGGAAATGCTAGATAGCGCCGTTGCGGCCATTAGAAATGGTTCAGAACCTGATTTCGATGAGGCACTCAACCAAGGTCTTGAGGTCAATATGCACATGCCGGCCCTACTTCCAGATGACTATCTGCCTGATGTGAATATGCGCCTCACTATCTACAAAAGATTAGCTGACTGCCAATCAGAGTCTGACTTGCACGAACTGCAAGTAGAGATGATAGATCGCTTTGGCTTGCTCCCTGAGGTATCAAAAACCTTATTTAAACTTGCGGAGCTTAGACTGGTAGGTGAGCAACTAGGACTGAAGAAAATAGAAGCCGGCCTAACCCGCGGTCGTTTACAGTTTAAATCGACCACGATTGTGGAACCGATCACTATTATTAAAATGGTCCAATCAAAACCTTCCACTTACCGCTTGCAAAACAATGATCAACTGAGTTTCACTATGGACATGGAGAATCCCGAGCAACGCTTCTCCATAGTGCATAATATACTGCAGGGGTTATTGCCACCTACATGAAGAAAACGAGCCGAACAAATGCAGATAACGGCCATTAGACGGAATATTAATGAGTAGCAACAAGCGGTTTTTAGATAACGCGAGGACTTATCTTTTCATGCTAGCAGCCGTGATTGCTAGCAGCTTTGTCTCAGCTCAAGAAAATCAACTACCCACCCCCTTGGTGCCGCCTGAAAATTGGTATCAGGTAGAGATAATTTTGTTCACACAGCCTGATAATCTTAGCGGCGAAATAGCGCCTTTAGACCACCACCTTGAGTACCCGAAAAATTTGCTCGCATTGATTGATGCTGAAGCAAGATCTCATCAATTTACACTCTCTCAAATACAGGCCGCTCTTCTTTTGGATCCAGAGGCGACGCCAGTGTTACCCACAACTCTAACCTGGATACCCATCGAAGAAATGGAGGACCCTGCCATTACACTTAATTCGTCTAATCAGGAACCCATTACCTTAACCGGCGAGATAGCGATAGAAACAGAAACACAGATTGTCGAAGACAGTCTGCCTGACGAGCCTTATATCCCCGAATATGAAGAATCTTTCATTATTTTAGACGCTAGGGTCCGAGATCTTAATGACAGCGCAAGGGCACTTAATCGCAGGAATTATAATGTCGTCTTTCACGAAGCCTGGCGTTTTGAGGCAGACGCTGGTGGCGAGGATCCTTGGATTCATATCAGCGCAGGTAAAAGGCTAGATGATCGATCTGAAATTGAGGGTAGCCTTCGGTTTTATAAATCACGGTTTTTACACGTTGAAACTGACCTATGGCGACTCAAATTCGTCAGTCAAGATTCCTTAGTCGATACCTTAACGGTCAAGCTCCCAGATATTCCAAATTTTCAATTGGCTATAGAAGATTCGCCCGAACAACAATGGCAGATTCCCGTTTTACCAGAGTATCTGACTGACCTAAATGCCGAATCAGAGCTAGTTAACATCGGTAGTGTTGACCATGCCCTAGAAGCCCTTGTTTTAGATGAGGTAGAAGACCAACAAAATCTTAGCGACATCAACCAGTACCCGATTGCAGAGATATGGCCTATCAAGCAATCTAAGCGCATTGAAGAGAGCAGTGTCTATTATCTAGATCATCCTGAACTCGGCATTATGCTGACCATTAAGGCCTATGAACCCGAACCTCTAAATCCACAAGCAATCAACGAAGATGAAGGCGCAATAGAGTCTGAAATACAGGACTAAACTAAGTGAATATTTAACGGATGAACGGGTTATTCCTATGGGGATTACAGCTGTTGCTTATGACCGACGACGATAAGGCTCTGGGATTAAAGAAACGCTTGAGTAGCCTACCTTGGTAGATAGCTCTTATGAATTAGCCACCCTCAAAAGAATGATCTAATCTAGCAATTGCGTACCACTGCCCAAGATAGCGCTCCAGTTGGAAATTTTGAACAGGATACACCCCCCGGAGCACCCAGACAGCTAGATAGCCCTGACAAAACCAAGACCAAGCAAAGAAACTTCAGTCTCATCGCAAGGATGAGGGTTAAAGCTCTTATTTTTCCCGCCATGGGAAGAACTCAGGCATATCCTTGCTCACTTTCGCCGGGAAGTTAGGTTCTCGCTTCTCGAGAAAGACCGTAATGCCCTCTTTAGCATCAGCTGATGTCTAATGCTCCTGAATTTTCAATATGGACAGTTGACGTGGGGAATGCCATCTCTGCACCAGCACTCTCAATAATAGCGGCCACCTTCAACAGGACGTCCTGCTTAATCTGATGATAAGCTACCCAATCAGTTGTCTTGGTAAAGGTATAAATAAAGAAGTCGATAGAGCTAGCAGAAAACGCATTAAAATTCACAATTAGAGTCTGAGTTGCATCTATATCATCATGTGTTTTAAGCATTTCAGTTACTTGGGCCACTATAGTTGCCATACAAGAAACATCTGAGTAACGAATCCCGACTGTTTCGTAAATACGTCTATTACTCATTCGAGAGGGATTCTCTACAGAAATAGCCGCAAACACTCCATTGGGAATATACAAAGGTCGCTTATCAAACGTACGTATCCGCGTTAACCGCCAACCAATATCCTCAACGGTGCCCTCAATTTCTTTATCGGGCGATCGAATCCAATCCCCCACAGAGAATGGGCGATCTAGGTATATCATTAATCCGCCAAAGAAATTTGCGAGTAGATCTTTAGCCGCAAAGCCAATCGCAATACCGCCTATGCCACCAAATGCCAGTAACCCTGAAATACTGTAACCAAATAACTGCATCGCGATAAGTAATGCTGT
>JABILI010000019.1 GCA_018654575.1 Porticoccaceae bacterium | reverse complement strand
TTACTCTATAATCTTAGCAACAACACCTGCACCAACTGTACGACCACCTTCACGGATAGCAAAACGAAGTCCGTCTTCCATCGCAATCGGGTGAATCAATTCAACAGTCATCTGCACGTTATCACCAGGCATAACCATCTCAGTGCCCGCTGGCAAGTCACAAGCGCCAGTCACATCCGTTGTACGGAAGTAAAACTGTGGACGATAGCCCTTAAAGAATGGTGTATGACGCCCACCTTCGTCTTTAGACAGAACATAAATCTCTGACTCAAACTTAGTGTGCGGCTTAACAGAACCCGGCTTAGCCAATACCTGACCACGCTGAACTTCTTCACGCTTAGTACCACGCAGTAAAATACCACAGTTCTCACCAGCTCGACCTTCATCAAGAAACTTACGGAACATCTCAACACCCGTACAAGTCGTCTTAGCCGTGTCAGCAATACCAATTACCTCAAGATCTTCACCAACCTTAATAACACCACGCTCAATACGACCAGTCACTACAGTACCGCGACCCGCAATAGAGAATACATCTTCAATAGGCATTAAGAACGGCTGATCAACAGCACGAACAGGCAAAGGAATGTAGCTATCCAGAGCTTCTACTAATTTTCTTACGGCGGTTGTACCCAACTCATTGTCATCCTTACCTTCTAACGCCATTAGCGCAGAACCAACAATAATCGGCGTATCATCACCAGGGAACTCATAAAGATCCAGCAGCTCACGCAGCTCCATCTCAACCAATTCCAACATCTCTAAATATTCTTCTGAACCAACACCACCACAATCTTCTGCAAGAAGGTCAGCCTTGTTTAAAAATACAACCACGTAAGGTACACCGACCTGACGAGACAGCAAAATGTGCTCACGTGTCTGAGGCATTGGGCCATCAGTCGCACCACACACCAAAATAGCACCATCCATCTGAGCAGCACCAGTAATCATGTTCTTCACATAATCCGCGTGGCCTGGGCAGTCTACGTGCGCATAGTGACGATCCGGTGAATCATACTCAACGTGAGCCGTTGAAATAGTAATACCACGCTCTCGCTCTTCAGGCGCATTATCAATCTGATCAAAGTCCTTCATCTCTCCGCCCCAGACTTCCGCACAGACGCGAGTCATAGCCGCTGTCAATGTCGTCTTACCGTGATCAACGTGACCAATCGTGCCGACGTTTACGTGCGGCTTGTTTCTTTCAAATTTTTCTTTAGCCATCTCAGTGTCTCCTAAATTAGCTTCAAGCCGCTTAACTAGCCATCAAACGGTAACCTTAAACTTTAAATACTTCACCCATACAACTTTACTTGCTTACTTCAACCTTAACTACTGCCCGAACAACCTAAAAATGTCCGCACAAAAACATGGAGCTCATAACCGGATTTGAACCGGTGACCTCTTCCTTACCAAGGAAGTGCTCTACCGACTGAGCTATATGAGCAAAACCTTTCCCTAGCATGGAGCGGGCGGCGGGAATCGAACCCGCATCATCAGCTTGGAAGGCTGAGGTCTTACCATTACACAACGCCCGCGTCACAACTCTAAAAATAGACCCACAGAACCCAGAGCCGTTGCCTTTTGCCACAAATAGCCTATCTTAACTAGCTTTTTGGTGGGGGGAGGTGGATTCGAACCACCGAAGCTTTCGCGTCAGAGTTACAGTCTGATCCCTTTGGCCGCTCAGGAATCCCCCCAAAAAAATGGTCGCTTATTTTCTTAGTCTAGCCCCCTAATGTCAACCACTAAAAGACTTTCCTGAGAAAATGGAGCTGGCGAGAGGAGTCGAACCCCCGACCGGCTGATTACAAGTCAGCTGCTCTACCAACTGAGCTACGCCAGCATCTCAATAACGGAGCGCGATTTTAGTTAAACTCGACCGCTTTAGCAACCTTAACGGCCCCTTCTTTTGGTGTTTTTTCTAGTTTGAATAATTTGGTGCCCATAAGTGAGTCAAAGATAGCCTGTTCGCGGAGAGACTGAAAACAAAATTTATTAATTTAACTATGAAAATCAATATCTTATAGACATTATGCTGATTACTGAAGATCTGAAGAGACGTAGGCAACAAAATGAGTAATATTTAAGTAATTTCCTGTGATAAGGCCATGATGAACACAAAGCCCTCCCAAACTCAGAGCTTGATTGTGGAAACAACCCCCAAGGCCAACCCATCAAGTACCAAATTTGGCTGATAATCGACCTTTTCTTTGAGATAAGGAAGCAGCTTCTTAGCGTCACCTCCGGTAACAACGAGATTGCTTTGATATCGGATAAGCAACTTTTCAATGATCGCAATTGAGGCTAATAAACTACCTTGATTAACTGCTGCTGCAGTATCCAGCGCCGGATCAATGCCACCGCCAGGTAAATCTGCACTAACCTTAACTCGATCAGTACCTCCCCACAACGCATTACGCATCAGCGTTAGACCCGGCAATATATAACCACCAATATGGCGACCCTCTGCTGACACCAAATCTAACGTCATTGCGCTACCGGCATCGACAACTAAAACCGCAGCCTGATAGCGACTATAAGAAGCCACCATAGCGAGCCAGCGATCAATGCCGAGACTGAACGGATCGTCGTAGCCACAGACAACCCCAGCAGCATTTGAGGACACCCTGGCCACTGTGACTTCTGCTTTGAACTGAGCCTTCATCTGGGCCACTAAGTCACTCTGAAGTGAATCCTTTGCCACTGATGAGAGACGAACTTGCGAAATTGAGACTCCCACTGGCAATTCGAGTCCACCATCACCCATTGATTTCGTCGTCTGAGAGCCACTCTGACAGACTTCAGCACCATCGGTTAACCGCCACTTCACATAACTGTTGCCGACATCTATATCGAGGATCATAGGCTGGGCCCCAAACTCAATTCGCCGCCAATAAATTGTTGTACTGCTCCATTAGGAAGAGCCAAGCGAAGCGCTCCACTATCGTCCACTCCTAAAACTATTCCTGATATGGTCTCTTTTACCGTACTGACGGTTCCTGGGAGATTACTTAGAAGATCCGCCGCCTCCCACTCGTCGCGATAGGCCTGAAAGCCGACGCTCTGAAAGTCTTTGAGTAAATCAAATAAGGTGACCACCAGCTTTGCCGTGAGTGTATTTCGTGATATCGGTAAAGGCGATTGAGACTGAAGGTCGGTCCACGCCTGATCTATTTCTTGGGCTGCAAGAGATGGCATTGCAACATTTAAACCAATTCCAATAATGGCGGTGCAGTGGCCATTGGGATCTCCGATCATTTCTATCAGTATTCCGCCGAGCTTTTTACCTCCGATATAGATGTCGTTGGGCCACTTCAACTGAATACCCTGTAATCCCAGTTCAACGAGTGTTCGACGCACGCCAACACCGACAGCGAGACTCAAACCTTGGAGTGCTTCAGCACCCTGATCAAAATCCCAGACTATGGACATATAAAGATTAGCCGCAAAAGGGCTGACCCAGGTTTTCCCGCGTCGACCCCTTCCTGCTGTTTGGTTCTCTGCAAGCACAACCGCACCTGAAATAGTCTTCCCCTCTGCTCTTTCACGGGCATATCTATTCGTAGAGTCAATGCTTTGGAGTATTTCCAGCTTACAAGACACGTCCGCATGAGAGTCGGCAATATGATTAAGGATAGTCGCTTTGTTGAGCAACTCAAAAGAATCTGGAAGACGATAACCGACACCTTTTTCCGACTCAAGCTCTAGGCCTAAGGCCTCTAGTGTTTGCAATTGCTTCCAAATAGCTGTTCGGCTAACACTAAGTTGCCGGCCGAGACTTTCCCCTGAGTGGAATCCACCATTCTGGAGAATTTTTAAAATCTTGCCCTGCAAATCAGACATAACCCACGCCTAGATAATCTAACACTACACTTCATCCTCCTAGATTAACCCATAAAAATCCAGCAGAGATAAAAAGGAGGACTATACCAAAGTATTTTTTGAGCCGGCGCTCATCGGTTCTATGTGCGATTAAGGCCCCAAATCTAGCAAACGGAGCACTAGTAATTATAATACCTACCCATGCTGGTAAAAATATATAGCCTATGGAGTCGACTGGTAAATTGTAGGCACTCACATCTGCAGAGCTGTAAACTAAACTTGCTGGCAGCGCAATAGCAAAACCGCCAACCGCTGCGGTGCCTATAGCTCTATGAATGGTCACTCCGAAGGAAGCAAGAAATGGCGTGACCATTATTCCGCCTCCAATACCTAGTAGTGATGACAGAGCGCCAATGGCGATACCACCTAAATTTAAGGGTGCAGCGCTGGGTTGAGATGAGCCAGAAACAATGGGTGAAGAGAACAACATATACAACCCCACGATCATTAGAAATAGACCAAAAATCAGTTGTAAAGATTTAGAATCCATCGTTGGAAAAATTAAGGTCCCAAGCAATGATCCCAGCAGAATTCCAGGGATAACCATCTTAATTAACTCCCAGCGAACCGCTGCTCTTTGGTAATGGGTATACATGGAGCTCATCGAGGTTATTACAATGGTCGCCAGGGACGTGGCAATAGCCATATGAGTAGCGATATCAGGTGAGAAACCCTGAGCGACAAACGACACTAGGAGAATAGGTACAATAAGTGCGCCACCACCTAAGCCAAATAGTCCACTAACCAAACCAGCGACAGCCCCTAGAGCTAGATATATTAGATATTCCATTTAACAACTCAACTGTTTCAGATCTATAAATCGCCTGCATTATGCACCAGTTCCTCTGCGATCTGTGCTTTTCTGCTGCACAACGGCCATAAATATATAGCAAAAAAAAACCCAGCCGCTTTCGCAACTGGGGTGTTTTATTTAGAAGCCTGGCAATGACCTACTCTCACATGGGGAAACCCCACACTACCATCGGCGATGAACCATTTCACTACTGAGTTCGGTATGGGATCAGGTGGTTCTAGTTCTCTATGGTCACCAGGCAAACTGGTATGACACTTAGTTTTCACTAAAATATCAAATTAGGTCGGTAATTATTGAATACAATTTTTTCTTGGCTAGCATGTATCTCGAACAATCTGTCCGTCGTCTCGCTTGCGTTATATGGTCAAGCCTCACGGGCAATTAGTATTGGTTAGCTCAACGCCTCGCAGCGCTTCCACACCCAACCTATCAACGTCCTAGTCTTGAACGGCCCTTCAGGGGGGTTAAACCCCCAGGGAAAATTAATCTTGGAAGAGGCTTCCCGCTTAGATGCTTTCAGCGGTTATCCCGTCCGAACGTAGCTACTGGGCAATGCCATTGGCATGACAACCCAAACACCAGGGGTTCGTCCACTCCGGTCCTCTCGTACTAGGAGCAGCTTTCCTCAATTTTCCAACGCCCACGGCAGATAGGGACCGAACTGTCTCACGACGTTCTGAACCCAGCTCGCGTACCACTTTAAATGG
>JABILI010000067.1 GCA_018654575.1 Porticoccaceae bacterium | reverse complement strand
TTTGGCTATTCTACAGTGGCAACTCCTGGCTTGATTGCCATGCTGGGTGCAATGCATCAAAAGCATGGCAAGTTACCTTTTGAGGTGCTTGTGAGACCTGCTATAAAGCATGCAGAAAGTGGGTTTCATGTGTTGCCTGGAGAGGCTGCGCGGCAAAAATCGGCGGTACAAGAAATTAAGCAAAATAGAGGTATGACTGAGTCATTTTTAAAGGGTGAGAGTGCTACTCTAAAAGCTGCTCAAATACTAAAGCAGCCTGTATTGGCTAAAACATTAAATCGCATAGCGTTGGGTGGTACTGATGCGTTTTATACAGGAGAAATCGCACGATTAATCAGTGAAGATATGGAGAGTAATGGCGGCCATGTCACCTTGCAAGACTTGGCAGATTATCGGGTGTTGCCTGGTCGTTACATCAGCATTCCCTATCGAAACCATGTTGTTCACACCCTAGCTGCCCCCGGTGGTGGTGGCCTAGTGGTTAAAGCGTTAATGCTGCTGGGGCTCTATGATTTATCTAGTCTCGAAGACCGACGTTGGGCTCCATTGGTGAGTCAGGCGCTAGGCCTAAGTATTGAATCGATAGCCGGCAATTACTATGAAAAAGACTTAGTTGAGTTAGTAGATAAAACCTGGGCCATTAAGCAGGCAAAGAGAATTTATTTACCTGCACCTGCAAAGGTGACCGATATATCTAAAGCAACCGTAAAGCAAAAAGACCTAACTGATTGGGTGGGTGCTATAGGTGCACACACGTCCCATCTTGTCGCAGCAGATTGCAGTGGACTGACGGTATCAATGACTCAGACTATAGGCCCAATTTTTGGCGCAAAGGTGGCCACACCTGAATTAGGTTTTGCCTATGCCGCGACAATGGGAGGTTACCTTCGAACGGGTCCGCAAAATTCGGGTGAGCGCCCAAGGACGGCTGTTGCACCGGTGATTGTTACCAAAGATGACAAAGTCGTTTTGGCGTTAGGTGCCGCGGGAGGCATTAAAATCCCTTCAGCTATTGTGCAGGTTATCTCGCGATATATTGACCAGGAAAAGACACTGTCTGATGCATTGTCCGCGCCTAGAGTACACCCCTCTGCAACGATTGATCGCAATAATAAGCGTGTTGTTCGTCTGAGAGCCTTTGACGCTGAAATGAGTAGTCCAGGGTGGACGAATGGAGACTTGAGCTACTGGCGGTCTGCTGGGTTTGAGGTTGCTGAAGTAGATTCGGCAGCATCATTTGGTCGTGTCCATGTTATTGCTGATGATCAAGATCATTTGTTGGGCGAGGCAGATCCTGACTGGGAAGGCACAGCCAGCATTAAGCAAATGTGCTCTTACAACTAATTATAGTATGGAATTACGATTCTAAGGAAGGCAAAAGACGGCCTTCCGAGTAAACAATATAAATGGAGTATTACTTTGATAATTAGATCGCAAAAAATCCTTCGAATTCTAGCTCGGTGGAGTTTAGGGTTGGCTGTATTTTCTGCAATGCAACCGGCCGTAATGGCTGCGGAAACGGCTGTCATAGACCCGAAATCTCGTTTCCATCCTGTGCATGGTAAGTCGGGTATGGTGGTGTCTCAAGAGATCGTCGCCAGTCAGGTGGGTGCAGATATTCTGAGTCAGGGAGGAAATGCTATAGACGCAGTGGTGGCGACGGGGTTTGCACTGGCGGTAACCCTTCCTAGAGCAGGAAATCTTGCTGGTGGTGGTTTTATGCTGGTTTATTTGGCCGAAGAGAACAAAACCATTGCACTTGATTATCGGGAAATGGCGCCCGCGGCGGCATCCAGAGATATGTTTTTAAAATCAAATGGCGATGTTGACGATCGGTTAGCTAGAGATAGCCTTAAATCCTCTGGCGTCCCAGGCACTGTTGCCGGTCTTCTGCATGCGCATGAGAAGTATGGTTTATTGACGTTAAAACAAGTTATCCAGCCTGCCATTGATCTAGCGGCTGGCGGTATTACTGTCAATGTTGATTTGTCTTATTCTATAAAATCCCGTGCTGAACGTTTGAAGAGAGAGCCTGCAACTAGACGATATTTTTTTAAAGAGGACGGGTCTTTTTATGAGCTTGGTGATAACTTGGTTCAGTCTGACTTAGCTAACTCTCTGCGCAGGATAGCCGCTAATGGACGTTCTGGATTTTACCAAGGCAAAACAGCGGAACTCATTGCTAGCCAAATGACACGTTCGGGCGGTCTAATTAGCTTAGACGATCTTAAAAATTATCGCGTTGTGGAGCGGGCTCCGGTTTGCGCTGATTATAAAATCAATAAAGTTTGCTCGATGCCACCACCCTCATCTGGAGGTATACATCTTTTACAAATTTTAAATATTCTCGAGCCTTGGGATCTTACAGCTCTTGGTCACAATAGTGCTGCCTATATCCATCGGTTAGTTGAAGCAATGCGTCGAGCCTATGCGGACCGAAGTGCGTATCTTGGCGACCCAGATTTTTATTCGGTCCCTGTCGATCAAATTATTAACAAAGAATACGCTAAAACATTGCGTCGTCAGATTGATCTTAAACAGGCTAGTGCCTCCGATGATGTATTACCTGGATTACCTATTGATCCGAATACTCTTGTAAAAGGCGCCAAAAAGGCCATTACAGAGAGTGTTGAAACGACCCATATTTCAACCTGGGATCAGTGGGGCAATGTAGTGAGTGCTACGACAACGTTGAATTTCTCGTTTGGTAGTGGCATTGCTGTGTCTGGAGCAGGGTTTTTGCTCAATAATGAAATGGATGACTTCTCAGCAAAACCTGGATCACCCAATGGTTATGGGTTGATTGGTGGTGTTGCTAATGAGATACAGCCTGGCAAAAGGCCACTGTCGGCAATGACACCCACTATTGTATTTGATGAAAAAGGCGCCCCAATACTCGCCACGGGTAGCCCTGGAGGTAGCACCATTATTACTGCTGTCTTGCAGGTGTTACTGAATATTTTGGAGTTTAATATGGGTATTGCTGACGCCACCGCCGCTTCAAGGGTTCACCATCAATGGTTACCTGACAGAATCGGGTACGAACCAGGAATATCGCCCGATACGTTACACCTGCTAAGTCAAATGGGCCACAGTCTCGACAAGGAGCCACGTATTCTTGGTTCCACTCAAACTGTCCATAGGGCCCCTAATGGAGCAACAATGGGTGCCTCTGATACTCGACGAGACGGGGCAGGGGCAGTACCGCAAAAATAGAACAGCTACTCATTAAAACCCCACACAAACTATATCTTTATGCGCATACACATATGTCTGTGGATAATGGTATTGTATGGAATACAACTACTTTTTAATTGAGAGGCCAGAATGGAGCATCAACAAATAAAAGGATTTTTAAACCTTTATATTCATCGAACGGCTTTTGTTATCGTGGCGATTCTGCTCTCTGCTTGCGGTGGTGGTTCTACTTCTACTCCTACTCCGGACACTACTCCACCAGTAATCACACTAAAGGGCGATAATCCGCAAACTGTCGACTTAAATGCAAACTATGTTGAGGCTGGTGCGACTGCCGACTCTGGCGAAACCGTTGAAATTACATCTTTTGTTGATACATCCTCACTTGGCACTTACTTGGTTTACTACAACGCGACTGATGCAGCTGGCAACGCCGCTAATGAAAAGGTCCGCACCGTTTATGTCTCCTCTCGTTGGGTGGCTGGGCAATACGATGATTGGCGTGCAAACACTATGCGTAATGTTTGCGCTAACCCCAGAACTACAGATAGCTACAGTGATTCTTCAGGTTCTGTGACGGACGAAAATTTCTGGATCCGTTCATATAGTAATGATACTTACCTTTGGTATTCTGAACTGCCCGATATTGACCCGGGTACAGTCGATAATCCTGAAGATTATTTCAATTTAATGGTGACCGATGGTTTGTCGCCCTCAGGTAACGCAAAAGATCAGTTCCATTACAGCCAAAATACTGAAGAATATAACCAATATTACTCGGGTGTATCTGCTGGCTATGGTGTGCGCTTTTTTATTATTGCTAGTAGCCCACCGCGAAAAATAGTTGTTGGCTATAACGAGCCAAATTCTCCTGCCTCAGCAGCTAATCTGTCACGTGGAGCCGAAAT
>JABILI010000061.1 GCA_018654575.1 Porticoccaceae bacterium | reverse complement strand
GTCGAACTTTAAGTACCCCAGTTTTAAGAAAGTTGATATGCGAGGCAAGGTACCCTTTATAGTGATCTTGTCGGTGGTGATGGGATTTGTAGTGGTAACCATTGATCCGCCTCGCATATTATTTGCAATGGCGTTATTTTTCTCGCTATCTGCACCGGTTTCATGGCTGGCAACGAAGCTCGGCTGGCGCGAAAAAGAGTCTTAACGCTAGGTAAACACCTTGGTTTCCGTCTTAATATCTGCTTAAATGCGTTTATGGTTATTCAATCACTGAAGGTAGTTTCTATGCGTAGCGTTTCTAACGTTGCTCCTTCACGTGGATTATTCCTTCTCCTGCCCTGAGGGGCATCTATAGTTATACCTCATAAAAAGCATTATCGAATACACATAAATGGATTAAATTTCTTTTCTATGGCAGGCAAATATAGCCATACATCATAGGTAGATGGGACAAGAAGTTTAATGCGTTCTACAATGTAGCCAGCCGAGTAACTGGGTTTGGAGAAGGAAAAATATCATGGCAACAAAAGATAAATTGGTTATTTTTGATACGACTTTGCGCGATGGCGAGCAAAGTCCGGGCGCCTCAATGACCAAAGATGAAAAATTACGAATTGCAAAAGTGCTTGAGAAGATGCATGTCGATGTGATTGAGGCAGGTTTTGCCGTATCCAGTGAGGGTGATTTTGAAGCGGTACAGGGAATCGCTAACGCGATAAAAGATAGTCGAATTTGTAGCCTCTCAAGGGCTATGTCGGGTGACATCGAGCGTGCAGCTGAGGCGCTTAAAGGCGCCAATGCCGGCCGTATCCATACGTTTATTGCAACCTCACCCATTCATATGAAGTATAAGTTACAAATGGAGCCTGATCAGGTGCTCGGCCAGGCAGTCGGGGCGGTGAAAATAGCTCGAGATTTGATCGACGATGTTGAGTTCTCACTGGAGGATGCGAGCCGTACCGATTTTGAATTTATGTGCCGAATAACAGAAGCTGTTATCGCTGCGGGCGCAAGAACTATTAACTTTCCGGATACAGTGGGGTACTCAGACCCCATTGAGTACGGTCAGATTATTCAGCGCTTGCTTAATAATGTCCCCAATGCCGACAAGGCTATTTTCTCAGTACATTGCCATAATGATTTAGGCTTGGCGGTTGCTAATAGCCTATCTGCGGTGCAAAACGGTGCTCGTCAGGTTGAGTGCACTATTAATGGTCTTGGCGAGAGAGCTGGCAACGCATCACTTGAAGAGATCGTCATGGCGGTGCGCACTCGACAAGATCTATTTCCGGTTGAAACTAACATTGATGTCTCTCATATCGTGCCGATTTCTCGGCTCGTGTCTAGTATTACCGGGTTTCCCGTGCAACCTAATAAGGCGATCGTTGGGGCCAATGCTTTTGCTCATGAGTCGGGTATCCACCAAGATGGTGTTTTAAAATTTCGAGAAACCTACGAGATTATGAAGGCGGAAGACGTTGGTTGGGCGGCCAATAAACTTTCATTAGGTAAGCTTTCAGGCCGGGCTGCGTTCAGTGCTCGTCTTGATGAACTGGGTATTAGCTTTAGTAGTAAAGCGGACTTTAATGAGGCATTTGTTAGGTTTAAAGAACTTGCCGACAAAAAACGTGAAATTTTTGACGAGGATCTTCAGGCGTTAGTCTCGGATGTGCAGATGGGTGCCGAAGATGATGCTTTGACGCTAGTGGACTTAGAGGTGCTTTCCAAATCAGGTCAATTACCTCATTCAAAGATTATTATTCGGTATCAGAATCAGGAGCATTCTGCTGAGGCCAATGGGGATGGTGCTGTTGATGCCATTTTCAATGCTATTGAAAAGCTAATCAATAGTGAAACGAAACTGCAGCTATACTCAGTTAATGCGGTGACTCAAGGTACTGATTCTCAGGGTGAAGTTACCGTTCGGCTTGAAAAGGATGGACGCATTATTAATGGGCAGGGCGCCCATACTGATATATTGTTTGCCAGCGCTAAGGCGTATCTACATGCTCTGACACTCATGCGTAATCCGGGCCGTTTGCATCCTCAACTTGGTGGAATTTGATGGCACAAGGGCATAGAGATTATTATTTAAAGACCTTGGGTATTGATGAATATTTGCCCAAGGACTTGGAGGCCGATAATGAAATGCCCGCTGTAGAGATTTTAGAGGCTGCATCTAATCAGCCTCCTATCGATGCGACGCTAGAACCCATTTCAGCTCAACAGGTCGCGGCCTCTTTTGATATTCCTAGCGATATGCCAACTATTCTAGAGCAGCCTAATGGTAAGCCTGAACCTTTGGCTGATGTGGAGGATGACCCTTTAAAAGAAAAGGAAGGTCCAACAGTCCGCATAGAGCTCCAATTGGCTCTTTGGCAGCCCACTGATGAACTATTGGTTTGCAGTTTTATTGATCAAAGCCTTCCTGATCCAGACCAGATCCAATTGCTGTCTAATATTATAATCGCAATGGGACAGGGTCAAGGTAATCTGCCCCAGATGGAGCTGGCCCAGTGGCCGCCTTACCCCAATGCCGTGGGTGGCGAACCCGAGGTTCGGGAGTTTTTGACAACGGTTATACAGGTTAGGTTAGAGGCAAAGAATAGCAAGATGATGCTATTTTTGGGGATGGAAACAGCACGCTGGATTTTAACTGAAGAACAAACAGCCAAGATTTCCAATGGCCAAACTAATGTTTTTAATGAGATCGTTGGATTGGTTATTCCTTCTCTTGCAGAGATGATTGAAGATCCTCAAAATAAGCGTAAAGCTTGGAACATAATTAGGCCCCTGTCCGCTCATAAAAAGCCCCACCTTGGGGATGCCAGCGATTGAATAATCTGCCTAAATCGCTTTGTATTCGTCCAATGGGTCAAACGGATATCGAGGCGGTGATTGCTATCGAAACATTAAACTCCAAGTCGCCCTGGAGCGAAAATCAATTCCAACAGTGTCTCCAGTGGACTCAGGTATTGGTTCTCGATGATACGGTGGTTGGCTTCGCTGTCGTCGCAGAAATGATTGATCAAGCAGAACTACAAAATATTTCTCTTCATCCAGACCATAGTGGAGTAGGCCTAAGATCGGAGTTGCTAGATACCGTTATTGAACGGTTACCAGCGAAAATTAACCAGATATATTTGGAAGTCAGAGTGTTGAATTTTTCAGCTATTCGACTTTATAGTAAGGCCGGTTTCACAGAAATAGGCCAACGGCGAGGTTATTATGCCACTGAATATGGACGTGAAGACGCCTTATTGATGGGTTACTCTTTATGTTGAATCTTTAGTTAGTATTTATAATTTGACTAAAAACAAGCTATTATTAATAAGAGCATAGACAGTTTAGTAGATTGACAACAAACAGGGAGTTTAGATGGATATTCAAATGTTATATTGGCATTGGCTTGTGCTGGGGCTTTTGTTAGTGGTTGGCGAGATATTTATTCCAAGCTTTACCATACTCTGGTTTGGCCTTGGGGCGCTCGTGGTGGGTTTGATTGAGCTGTTTGTTCCCATGTCACTAAGCACTCAAGTATTGCTCTGGACATTATCTTCAGTGGGTTTTACCTTAATTTGGTTCAAAATTATTAAGGTGAAAATGACGGAGGGTAATCGTGGTGAGGACGCAAAAAATGATGCTATTGGTGCATCTGGCTTGGTCACAAAATTACCTACTCATAGTACCCAAGGAAGGATGCGGTTTAGCACGCCAGTCATGGACTCTGATGAATGGGAGCTTCCAGCCATGTATCTCTTAGGGGAAAAGTACATCGAAGCGATACACAGCATGTCTAAGTCTGAAAATTCCAAATTAGTGGTGCTGCCAGCCGACATACCGGCAGCGGTTCGTGGGATTATGAGTAACGCTAAATAGTCGTTATACAAAATACCCAACCTCATACAGTTATTAGTAGCGTCAACCATTTTGATTGGTTGACGTTTCAGGAAGTTATCTCATTAAGGAAAATATGTATGCGAAACCTAATGTTGTCTTCTAGTGTTTTGTGCTGTGGCCTATTGGCCGGTTGCGCGACGGGTCTTTTGGATAAGAGCGCGGATCAGATTATTGTTGATACCAAGGGCCTTGATATTAAAGAGTACGAAAGGGATTTATCTGAATGTGATGTTTTAGCTCAGCAGGTTGATATCAGCAAGCGCACCGTGGATCGTGCTATCGGTGGCGCCGTTGTAGGTAGTGTAGTTGGTAGGATTCTTGGTAACAGCGACTCTGCGCGAGAAATAGGCGGAACTGCAGGTGTGGTCGGTGGTGCAAAGGGTAATGTTCAAGCTCGAAAGGAGCAGCAAAAAGTGATTAAGCGCTGCCTCCAGGGTCGCGGATATAAAGTGCTTAATTAGTCTTAGCTACTATTATCGTTGAAATAATAATGTAGCGTCTTTCTCCTTGGGATGTAAATCCAAAACGGTTACTATGAGCGCCTTGAACAAAGCCTCAAAATAATGGAGCAACGCCATGGAACCTTTGTCTAGTAATCTTCAGGAAAATTTCGACCGATTAATCGTGGAGTGCCTTGAGCAAGGTTGTATCTGGGGGCTGCAAGATGATGCTGAAAATTGGGCGTTGGTAGGATCAACTGACCATGATGATATTGACGTTATTCCGTTTTGGTCTTCAAAGCCCCTCGCTGAAGTCTTGTGCAGTGGGGATTGGGATGTATATAAACCAGTAGCGATCGATATAGAAGAGTTCCTCGACGATTGGTTGCCCGGCATGCACGGTGACGTACTGCTCGTTGGTGTGAATTGGGATACAGATTTGGAAGGTATGGAGATAGAACCTCTAGATTTGTTAGAAGAATTCGAAGCAGAGTTTGATTGATCCGTGTTTATTGATAAGTTTTACCGCAAGAGTAACAACGGAATTACGATTAGCGGCCAGCAAGCAAGCGACTTTGCTAAAGTTGTAAGTAATGATTTTAACCCCATACATGATGCTGACAGTAAACGTTTCTGTGTGCCTGGAGATCTTTTATTTGCACTCGTGATCAATCATTATGGTTTGCGTGAGAACATGGGGTTTCATTTCTCGGGGTTATTAGCAGCCGATACTCCGTTGATTTTCCCTTCCGATTCAACCGCTAGCTATCAGATTATAGACGAGCGAGGGAAGTCTTATTTGGAGGGGTTTCATTCGGGCGGCAGCACTCAAAATTCGATGTCTGTGGATGCCTTAGTTAAAGCATATGTTCGATTCTCTGGGCGTAATTTCCCCCATATCCTAGTGCCATTGATGGCTGAAAATAACGTCATGATTAATCCGCAACGACCATTGATTATCTATCAGTCAATGTCACTCCAGCTGGATAGCTTGGATTTTGAAAATCCGAGTTTACAAATTAGCAAGACCAGTCTAAACGTGGATGGCAAGCGAGGTGATTGCGAATTACACTTCACTTTTCACGACGACAACAGAATCATTGGTGGCGGCGTCAAAAAACTTATCCTTAGCGGCTTACGCCCCTATCAACAGGAGGCGATTGACGGCATGGTTGCAGAGTATCTGGACAGGCAATCAAGTCATTCTTAGGTTTGACGCGCTAGTATGCTTTTCAAGAAGTGGCCTGTGTAGGAGTCTTTAACCTCCGAGATTTGCTCGGGGGTACCCTCGGCGACAATCTTCCCACCACCAGAACCACCCTCTGGACCGAGGTCGATAACCCAATCAGCCGTCTTGATAACATCTAAATTATGTTCGATCACTACAACGGTATTACCGTGATCACGCAATCTATGGAGTACCGCCAGCAACTGCTTTATATCGTGAAAGTGTAAACCGGTTGTTGGCTCATCTAAGATATAGAGGGTCTTCCCTGTATCTCGCTTGGACAATTCTTTAGAGAGTTTAACCCTTTGTGCTTCACCACCAGACAGAGTGGTTGCAGATTGTCCTAGGCTGATATAAGAGAGGCCAACATCAACGAGCGTTTGTAATTTTCTCGCAATCGCTGGAATAGCATCGAAGAAATCTCGTGCATCTTCAATAGTCATTTCTAACACTTGATGGATATTTTTACCCTTAAAGTGAATATCTAAGGTCTCGCGGTTGTAGCGGTTACCGTTACAAACATCACAGGGGACATAAATATCAGGTAGAAAGTGCATTTCCACTTTTGTGACACCATCGCCTTGGCAAGCTTCACATCGACCACCTTTGACATTAAAACTGAATCGGCCTGGGTTATAACCTCTTGAGCGAGCTTCCTGAGTGCCAGCAAACAATTCTCTTACGGGCGTAAATATTCCAGTGTAGGTGGCAGGGTTCGAACGAGGCGTCCGACCAATTGGACTTTGGTTGATATCAATGCATTTGTCCAATAGGTTAAGGCCCGTTATTTGTGTATGGGGGGCTGGTTTGAGTGTGGTTGCCTTATTTAGTGCGACAGCGGCAGCCGGATAAAGCGTTTCATTAACGAGAGTTGATTTGCCAGATCCAGAGACTCCGGTAATACAGGTAAATACGCCAATGGGAATATTTAAATCCACAGACTGTAGGTTGTTTCCAGTAGCCCCTTTTACGGAGAGAAGCTTACCATTGCCTTTATGCCGTGTTTTGGGTATCAGTATATTTCGCTTGCCCGACAAAAACTGACCGGTGATCGATTTAGAGCTACTGCAAATCTGTCCAACTGAACCTTGTGCGACGATCTCACCACCATGAACGCCAGCACCTGGACCTATATCGACAACGTAATCAGCAGCAGCAATGGCTCCTTCATCATGCTCGACCACAATAACAGTGTTACCAATATCACGAAGGCGAACTAAGGTTTTTAAAAGGCGTTCGTTATCTCGCTGGTGCAAGCCTATAGAGGGTTCATCGAGAATGTACATGACGCCTACTAATCCTGCCCCAATCTGACTGGCCAGACGAATTCGTTGTGCTTCTCCACCTGATAGGGTGTCTGCACTCCGGTTAAGGGACAAATAGTTAAGGCCGACATCGACGAGAAAAGTGAATCGTTGGCGAATTTCTTTGACAATCCTCTCGGCAATCTCTCCCTGTCGTCCTGGTAGTTCGAGTTGGTCAAAATAATCAGAACAGTCCCCAACAGGCATGCAAACGATGTCTTCAATACGTTTGTTGTCGATAAACACATTGCGGGCTGACTTCCGTAGTCTGGTTCCTGCGCATTCGGAGCAGCTGGAGGTAGCCATAAACTTGGTTAACTCTTCGCGCACTGATTGAGACTCTGTCTCTCTGTAGCGCCGCTCCATATTATGAATAATGCCTTCAAACTTATGTTGGCGACGAAAAACGGTGCCTCGGTCGTTAACGTAATTGAAGGTGATCTCTTCATCGTCGCTGCCGAAGAGAATTTTCTGCTGATGAATGGAGGCAAGTTTTTCCCATGGCGCATCAATATCAAATTCATAATGCTCAGACAGAGAGGTGAGCATGTTGTAATAAAATAGCGTTCTTTTGTCCCAGCCTCGAATAGCGCCTTCGGAGATGGAGGCCTCTGGGTGCTGGATGACGCGCTCAATATCAAAAAACTGATGTAAGCCTAAACCATCACACGTAGGGCACGCCCCCGCTGGATTGTTGAAGGAGAAGAGCCGCGGCTCAAGCTCATTTAAGCTGTAATTACACACGGGGCAGGCAAACTTTGCAGAAAACATTTGATCTGGCTCGTCACCCTCCATATAGCTAATCATGACCAAGCCTTCTGCGAGATTTAAGGCCGTTTCAAATGACTCAGCCAATCGCAAGCCAATATCATCTTTCACTTTAAAACGATCTACAACAACATCAATACTATGTTTTTGCTTTTTGTTAAGTGCGGGGGCCTCATCTAAATCGCAGACCAGGCCATCGATTCGAGCGCGAATGAAACCTTGACGCCGTAGTGTCTCAAACAGATGCAAATGCTCTCCTTTCCTATCGTTAACAACGGGGGCCAAGAGCATGAGCTTTGTACCCTCAGGCAGTTCCATCACCTGATCAACCATCTGGCTGACTGTTTGAGCTTTGAGCGCGTTGTTGTGGTCAGGACACCGAGGTTCTCCTGCACGTGCGAAAAGTAGGCGTAAATAATCATAGATTTCAGTAATTGTGCCGACAGTAGAGCGAGGATTGTGAGAGGTTGATTTTTGTTCAATGGATATAGCTGGTGACAGACCCTCGATATGATCCACATCGGGTTTTTCCATCATGGACAAAAACTGCCGTGCATAGGTTGATAGCGACTCAACATAGCGCCGCTGACCCTCAGCGTAGAGAGTGTCAAAAGCCAGAGAAGATTTACCAGAGCCTGACAGACCCGTGACAACAATAAACTTATCTCGGGGAAGATCTAGATCAATATTTTTAAGGTTATGAGTGCGCGCACCTCGAACCTGAATGGTTTTCATTAAAATGTCTTTTTGTCAGATTAAACCGTCAATTATAGTGGCCGGAAGGCCTGCAGGGCAAAGAGTAATTGCTCTTAATTGACAGTGTACGGAAGGATACCTTAGCTAGACCTTAGTTTTGAGTGAAAATACAGTAGGTCGAGTATTTTTTTCACAATATTAATGATAAACATTTTCCCCTGTCGACTGCACTGGTAATATGGAGTCTTTAGAGCTTTAATCAGACATCGACGTCACCTTGACAAATTATCCAGTTTTTTCGCCGATCGAAAGGCGCGCAACCTTCTCTATTGCTAGCCTCTATGCTTTTAGAATGCTTGGTCTATTTATGGTGCTACCAGTTCTCGCAATTTCAGTGGGAGGGTACTCAGACTACAGTCCGTTATTGTTGGGGTTGACGCTAGGGGCTTACGGGTTAGTCCAAGCGATTCTGCAAATTCCCTTCGGACTTTTATCGGATCGAATTGGGCGGAGGCCAGTGATAATTGGTGGCCTTTTGTTGTTTATTCTGGGCAGTATTGTTTGTGCTCTTGCTGAGACCATGCAGAGTTTAGTTGTTGGGCGCGCTTTGCAAGGCTCAGGCGCAATAGCCAGCACTCTAATGGCCATGGTTACAGACCTTACGTCCGAGGAAAACCGCACTAAAGCGATGGCGATGATTGGGGCCAGCATCGGCTTTTCATTTATCTTAGCCATGGTGCTTGGCCCGCTCATAAGCTTAAATTATGGGCTTTCAGGGGTTTTCTGGACCACCGCTATTTTGGGCGTATTAGGTATCCTAATCGTGTGGGTGTTAGTGCCGAATAGGGTCCAAGTGCAATATAATCGAGAGACCTTAACTGATGTTAAGCAGATCCTTAGGTTGCTCAAGCAAAACACGTTGTTACGTCTGAATTATGGTATTTTCGCTCTGCATCTGGCCTTGATGGCTGCCTTTGTCGCTATACCAACAATATTGTCCGAAGAGCTGGGCATTGAAGGTCAAAACCTTTGGTGGGTTTATCTGTTATTACTGGGCGGTGGGTTTGTCATAATGTTACCGGGCATGATAATGGCTGAAAAATATAACCGACATAAATTGATTTTTTTGGCGTCCGTTGGAGTCATGACGGTAGTGACATTGACGCTAAGTTTTTATCGTGGATCAGTGGTGACGCCTCTGCTGTTATTGATGTTTTTTACTGCATTTAATTTACTCGAGGCATCATTGCCGTCGTGGATGAGCAAATCTTGTCCTGTCGGTAATAGGGGTACAGCAATGGGTATTTATTCTACGAGCCAGTTCTTGGGGGCTTTTTTTGGCGGTCTGCTCGGTGGTTGGAGCTTGCAGGTATTGGGTATGAATGGGCTTTTTGTTGTTATTAGTCTTATCCTAGCGATTTGGTGGTGCCTATGCTTAGGGATGGAATCTCCAAGGCCCCTAAAAACGTTAGTATTAGCTGTTGGTGGATCAGAGCATGCCGATTTTTCAAAAATAGTTTCAAATATAGCGGGTGTTAAAGATATACTCTTACTAGAAGGTGAGCGATTAGCCTATGTTCAAGTAGACCAGCGACAGGTGGATATGTTGAGCTTGCAACCGTACTTAAACCGTTAATAAATTAGGGGAAGAAAATGGCACGTGGAGTTAATAAAGTTATCATAGTGGGTAACTGTGGTCAGGATCCTGAAACACGTTTCCTGCCGTCTGGTGGTGCTGTAACTAATCTTAGTATTGCTACATCAGAGTCTTGGAAAGATAAAACTAGTGGTGAGCCTCAAGAGCGAACCGAATGGCATCGAGTTGTCTTCTTTAATCGTCTGGCCGAGATAGCTGGCGAGTATGTAAAGAAAGGTTCCAAGCTTTATGTGGAAGGTTCATTGCGAACACGTAAATGGCAAGGCCAAGATGGGCAAGACCGTTACACGACTGAAATTGTAGCGAGCGAAATGCAAATGCTTGATAGTCGAGGTAGTCCAGGTGGTTCAGGTGGTTCAGGTGGATACGATTCACCACAAGGCTCCACTGGGCAGGGTTCAGCTCCAAAGAGTTCCAACCAGCAGGCTCCCAACCAACAGGCTCCTCAGCAGCAATCAGGGCCTTTCGATGATGATATTCCATTCTAGAATGGCTTGAGTGGCTATATAACTCAGTCCAGATTTTAGTAAAGGGCCATACCTAGGGTGTGGCCATAATATTTTAAATACTAATTAATAGAGGTTGTTATGACAATTAAAGTGGGTGACAGAGTCCCAGCCGGGATGTTTACAATCATGGGCGCTGAAGGACCTGCTGGATTAAGTACGGCAGATATTTTCGGTGGTAAAAAGGTTGTTCTTTTTGCTGTCCCAGGTGCATTTACGCCAACTTGTTCGGTGGCTCATTTGCCGGGTTTTGTTGTTCATGTCGATGAGATAAAGGCAAAAGGCGTTGATACAGTAGCCTGTATGTCGGTTAATGATGTTTTTGTTATGCATGCTTGGGGTCAGTCGGCCAATGCGGAGCACCTGATGATGCTTGCTGATGGTAATGGCGATTTCACTGGGGCTTTAGGTCTTGAGTTGGATGGCACGGGTTTTGGTATGGGTAAGCGCAGTCAGCGTTTTGCTATGATTGTAGATGATGGTGTAGTGAGTCTGCTAAATGTGGACGCAGGGGCTCTTGAAGGATCTAGTGCCGAGGCGGTCTTGGCTGCACTATAGTGTAGTGATATTAAAAGGTTTTCGCGCTTTCGAAAACCTTTTAATTCTTTAGCCGTAAGCGCTAATAAAGGGTGTAGAAAACTGTAATTTCTTCACCCTTTTTTATCGGCTGCTTAATAGTCAATCCCCTTATATTTTCTGCGATTAAGTTTATTTTAGCGTTGGCATTTTCTGAGTGATTAATAAATCCGCCTAAGGGCGTCCTCAACCAATCATCTTTCCCATCAAATCGAAAGTGAGTCTGTCCGGCGAAGGTTTCGTATAAGTTATCCCTTAAACCTTTCCATCACTAGTGCGGCATTAGTGCCGCCAAAGCCGAAGCTATTGGACATGACACGATTTAGCGTGGTTTGCTTTGATTCTAACAATATTGGCAATCCTTTAGCGTGATCGTCAAGAGTGTCGATGTGCGCAGAAGCAGCCACGAAATCTGCTTCCATCATCAACATGCAGTATATGGCTTCATGAACACCTGCAGCCCCTAAGCTGTGGCCGGATAGCGATTTTGTGGAGCTGATGTCGGGGCAGTTGTCTCCAAACACATTGCGAATAGCGCCTAGCTCAGCCATGTCACCTACGGGAGTGCTCGTGCCATGAGTATTAATATAATCCATAGGGCCTGAAGCGGCCTCCATGGCCATTTTCATGCATCGTTCAGCACCTTCACCAGACGGGGATACCATGTCTGCACCATCGGAAGTGGCGCCATAACCTGTCACTTCACAAATGATGTTCGCTCCTCTTGCTAGAGCATGTTCGAGTTCTTCTACAACAACACATCCACCACCAAGGCTGGGAGCAAAACCGTCTCGGCCTGCATCGTATGCTCTAGAAGCGATAGCTGGGGTATCATTGTATTTGCTGGTTAAGGCACCCATAGCATCAAACATGGCTGCCATTGACCAATGCATTTCTTCAGCGCCGCCGGCCAGTAATACGTCTTGTTTTCCGAGTTGAATTAATTCAACAGCATGACCTATACAATGTGCACTTGTGGCGCAGGCAGAGGAAAGGGAGTAATTAACACCTTTAATTTTAAAGGGAGTCGCTACACAGGCAGAAACAGTACTTGCCATAATTTGAGTGACTCGATAGGGACCCGCACGTTTAATGCCTCGAGCTCGCATCACGTCAACAGCCTCAACAAACATTTCGCCAGAAAGCCCGCCTGAACCCATAATCAGACCGGTTCTGAGGCTAGATACCATCTCGTCAGTAAGGCCAGCATCGGCAATGGCTCTATCAGTAGCTATGTAACCATAGGCCGCAGAGTCGCCCATAAAGCGTAATGTTTTTCGGTCAATATAATCTTTTGGGTCGAGATCAATAAGACCCCCGACATTACAGCGCAGGCCCATCTCAGCGAAATCTTCTCGCCGTTGAATTCCCGAGATGCCATTGCGAAGGGAATGTGTAACAGACTCTCTATCATTGCCTAGGCAGGAGACTATCCCAAGCCCTGTAATTACAGCGCGTTTCATTAAATTTCCTTCTTAAAAGTAGTGTATTAAAGATAAATATTAAAAGCTGTCAGTGCTCTCGAATAGCCCCACTTTCAAATCTTGGGCAGTATAAATTTCACGACCGTCGACTTCCACGGACCCATTGGCGATTCCCATAATCAGTCTACGCTGGATAAGTCGAGTGAACTCAATTTTATAGGTGACTTTTTTTGCAGTTGGCAATATCTGACCAAAAAACTTAACATTTCCTGCCCCGAGGGCTCGACCACGACCTTTATTTCCGTTCCAGACTAAGAAGAACCCAACCAGTTGCCAAAGAGCATCTAGACCCAGACAGCCGGGCATTACAGGATCGCCTTTAAAATGGCAGTCGAAAAACCAGAGGTCGGGCGTAATATCTATTTCAGCTATAATTTGGCCAAGACCATTTTTGCCGCCATCGTTGTTGATTTCGATAATCCGATCAATCATCAGCATATTAGGTGCGGGGAGTTTGGCATTTTCCGGTCCAAACAATTCGCCGCGAGTGGAGCCTAGTATTTCTTCTTTTGAATATGATGATTTGGGCGTAAAGGACATGGACGACTTTTTATTGTGATGAAAGATGTCATTTTAACGATTTATTAGATTAGCGGCAACTTTTACGTTTAATTACGGGGCCAATTTTTAGTTATAAGCGATTCACTATTTGATTTCTGCGATCTTATGAGTTGACAGTAAAGGACTGTCTGCCTAGCATGCATGCTGTCCAGTAATGAAGACACTATAGGAAGTATGAATGCTACCTTTTCATCAGGCTGTGGAAAATGAGTTTTCCAAAGTTAACAAATTAATCGTTAGTCAGCTTCATTCCGATGTTGGGCTAGTGGAAAATATCGGTCACTACATTATCGATGCGGGTGGCAAGCGCTTGCGTCCCGTGGTCGTTCTGCTGAGTGCGCTCGCTAATGGTTACCAAGGCGTAGATCATTTGAAAATGGCTGCGGTCATTGAATTTATTCATACAGCCACATTGCTTCATGACGACGTCGTTGACGTCGCGAGCTTGCGTCGCGGACGACAAACCGCTAATGCTCAGTGGGGAAATGCGCCCAGTGTGCTAGTGGGGGACTTTCTTTATTCAAGAGCTTTCCAAATGTTGGTCGAAATAGAGCATATGCCAATTATGAGCGTGATGGCGAATGCCACCAATGTTATTTCGGAGGGAGAAGTTCAACAGATGGCTAATGCTGGCAATCCAGACATTAGCGAAGAGATTTACCTTCAAGTAATTTATCGTAAAACTGCCAAGCTTTTTGAAGCCGCAGCTCAGGTTGGCGCCTGTCTTGCTGAAAAAGATCAAGATGCGATGATTACCTATGGAAAGCATCTGGGGATGGCGTTTCAGATCGCTGACGATGTTCTGGATTATCAAGGTGATATTGAGGTAACGGGCAAGAATATCGGCAGTGATCTCGCTGAAGGGAAAATGACTTTACCGCTTATTTTTGCTCGCGATAACGCTGAACCTGCGGATGCTGATTTGATTCGTAAAGCTATTGCGGGCAAGACCGCGGACAATTTCAGCGCTATATTGCAGGTGGTTAATACTAGCGGCGGTCTTTCCTATAGCCGTCAGCAAGCGGCAAAGGAAGTTGAGCTTGCCAAACACGCTCTTGTTGGAATGCCCGACGGTGAGTACAAAGACGTATTGCTTGATCTTGCTGAATTCTCTATATCTCGTGTTAGCTAAACACGTTTCCTATGTGTCAAATACCTTTTGTTTGGAAAATTACGGAACCCTATAGTGCCTAACAGGCGAAGGCTTTGGTCACGGGTTAAATTGACTTTAAAACAAGACAAGCAATATTGTCCTATAGCTGAAACACACTTTTACTTCAGGTTTATATGACTTTTACTTATAGCCCATAAAGACCATTATATTTCTGAACCCCAGTTATATTATATAATTTGATTGAAGCTTGAAGATACCCTCCGTAAAGCTTAAAACCAATATTTAACAATTCAGAATTTTTGATAATTCCATTATCTAGTTTGTAATAGCGACTATTTGTATTGCGGGTATAGGCCCCACGGGTTTTTTGGTACTATTCACAGCAGTTATTAATACAAAGATATTCATATTAAAAATTTAAGGAGAATTGAGTGATAATCGGGATTCCTTCGGAAATCAAAACCGGTGAGAAACGCGTCGCCATGTCCCCTGCCAATGTCCAATCATTAACGGACAAAAGTGTAAAGGTACTCGTTCAAAAAAATGCTGGCAGTGTAGCTGGATATCCAGATGCAGACTATAACGCAGCTGGAGCAACGACTGTAGCTGACCGAGCAGAGATATTTGCCACCGCAGATATCATTTTGCAAGTCCAAAGTTTTGGTTCAAATACTGAAAACAGTGACTTAGATCTAGCCTTGTTACGTCGTGGTCAGCTGGTGATCGGAATGATGGATCCATTAGCTTCACCGCAGGCTGCCAAGGCAGTCGCTGCAACAGGGGCTAGCGCCATCGCTCTTGAGTTGGTGCCACGTATTAGCAGGGCACAAAGTATGGACGTGCTTTCGTCTATGGCGACCTTAGCCGGTTATAAAGCGGTATTGATTGGAGCCTCGGCTTCTCCGCGCATTTTCCCTATGCTGATGACCGCAGCGGGCACTCTTCAGCCCGCTCGAGTACTCATTATGGGGGTGGGCGTTGCCGGTCTGCAGGCCTGTGCTACGGCTAAGAGGCTAGGAGCTGTTGTTGAGGCCTACGACGTTCGTCCCGCCGCTAGAGAACAGATTATTTCGGTGGGGGCAAAGCCTGTCGAGTTGGACCTCGATACTGGCGAAACAGAAGGCGCCGGCGGTTACGCTAAAGAGCAGGGGGAAGATTTTCTTCGTCGGCAGCGCGAATTGATGACTGAAGTAGTTGCCCAACAGGATATTATTATCACCACGGCAGCCATCCCCGGGGCAAAGTCACCGATTCTAGTGACTGAAGACATGGTCATAGCTATGAAGCCAGGGGCAGTGATCGTTGATCTCGCCGCAGAGCGCGGTGGAAATTGTGACCTTACTGAGCAGGGGAAAACTATTGTTGCCCATGATGTAATTATTGTAGGTCCTGAGAATGTTCCTTCGGACTTGGCTTATCATGCCAGTCAGATGTACGGTAAAAATATGCAGACTCTTCTCGAACTTATTTTGGATGAAAAAGGCAGTCTTAATTTGGACCTGAGCGATGAAATCGTTGCGGGAACTCTTATAGCCCATGATGGTGATGTTCCTCATGCCCATATGAGGAAATTATTGGGCCTTAATGAAATAGAGGTCTCTGCGGAACCAGATCCACAACCTGCTGCCCCCCTTGCGGCCACTGACGAAAACCAAGAGAGATAATCAATGGAAACCTTAATTTTACTTTTAGCATTGTTCGTCCTCGCCTTATTCCTCGGGGTTGAGCTAATTACTAAAGTTCCTCCAACCTTGCATACACCATTAATGTCTGGAACCAATGCAGTATCAGGAATTACCTTGGTGGGGGCTTTATTGGCCGCAGGGACAGGTAGCTCCCCTATGTTGGTTAACTGGCTTGGCTTTATAGCAGTGACTTTTGCGACTATTAACGTAGTGGGCGGATATTTGGTGACTAATCGTATGCTTGCCATGTTTAAGAGGAAATAGGTGATGAGTGGAAGTTTAATTAATCTTATTTATCTGATTGCCGGCATATTATTTATTCTCGGTATCAAAGGACTCACCAAGCCAAAAACAGCTGTTCGGGGTAACTTTCTCTCCGCGCTGGGTATGCTGATTGCAGTGGTAGTTACACTGTTCACTATTAACGACGTAGATTTTACTTATGTATTAGCGGGTGTTGGTGTCGGCGGGATTGTTGGCGTGGTGATGGCTTTGCGTATTCAAATGACGTCAATGCCTCAAATGGTAGCCTTGTTAAATGGATTTGGCGGTGGTGCTTCGCTCTCTATTGCGCTTGCTGAATATGTTACCCGAACAGGCATAAATCC
>JABILI010000028.1 GCA_018654575.1 Porticoccaceae bacterium | reverse complement strand
CGCGATAGTGTGTTCGCGCCTCTTTACCGTCAGTGATTACCGCCATTTTAGGGCGCTGTTGTGGGTGCCTGCCAATCGGCTGATCGACAGTACCACCCGCTATCACGCAACCGGCCACAACGGCTTCGTATTCACGACGCACCGTTCTGGCTTGCAACTGCAAAACCAAGTCAGTATGTGCTTGCAATGTCTTAGCCACCACCATCAAACCCGTAGTATCTTTGTCCAATCGGTGGACAATACCTGCGCGTGGTACCGACTGAAGTGAAGGGCAATGATGGAGCAACGCATTAAGGACAGTACCAGAACGGTTACCTGCGGCAGGATGAACCACAAAATTTTCCGTCTTGTTAATGACCAAGATATGATCATCTTCAAATATAATATTTAAGGGTATATCCTCTGCCTGCCAGTCTCCCTCAGCCTCAAGATGGGCGTTTATCGTGAGTGTTTCACCACCGAGCAACTTATGCTTGGGCACCTTCTGCTGATTATCAACTCTTAACTCACCCTGTTTAATCCATTGTTGCAGACGCGATCGCGAAAACTCACTAAATAGCTCAGCCGCCACTTGATCTAATCGACGGCCACAATCTGAAGGCAGCACCATGGCTTCACGTTCAATATTATCTAAATTATTAGTCAATTCAGCTGATCCATTTTTACTTATTTCATTAATTACTAAACTTATTCTAAATTAATCGCTCTAACGAAAGCGATTTACTGCCGACCTACACCTATAAAATGGAAGAATTATTGGTTTAGTTAGCGGGCTGTGGTTAAATAGCCGACCTCGTCGAGTGGTAACTCGGCAGAGCCTACAACTGAGAATATTACATGAAAAACCTGTCGTTTATGTTGTTGATTTTGACTTTATCCCTCTCCTCTGGATGCTCTTGGCTTGGATGGGGTGATGATGAGCAGCCGGAAGAGGACACTACTGACTTTACCGAACGTAATTTTTACGACAAAATTCAAGCGAGCCTAAATGCTAGTAATTGGAGCGTTGCCATCAGCAACCTGCAGCTATTAGAGTCTCAATTTCCCTTTGGTAAGTATGCGGAACAAGGACAGCTCGAACTAATCTATGCCCAGTACAAATCAGCCGACTACGAATCAAGTATTGCATCGGCGGATCGATTTGTCCGCTTGCACCCACAACACCCCAATGTTGACTATGCGTTTTACGTTAAAGGCCTATCAGAAATCTCACAAACAGGAGGATTCTTCGACAGCTTTATGCCTACCGACAACAGTATGCGTGATATTGGAACAGCGCGAGGCGCTTTCACGACCTTAAGCGAACTGCTATCGCGCTTTCCTGAAAGCCCTTATGCAGACGATGCACGTAAACGTCTGGTCAGTTTACGTAACCGACTGGCTCGGGCCGAAATTCATGTTGCTAACTACTACTTTACCCGAGGTGCCTATTTAGCGGCAGCTACTCGAGGGCGTTATGTAGTAGAGAACTTTCAACAATCACCCGCCGTGCCCGATGGTCTAGCGGTCACCGCCCAAGCTTATTACATGCTGGATATGCAAGAACTAGCCGACAACTCTGTCAAGGTATTGGCTGCCAATTATCCTGAGCATCCATCTCTTGATCGAAATGGTCAATTTGATTTCGATCAACGCCTCATCGGTAACGAAGATACATTTCTAGATAAGCTGTCATTTGGCTTGCTTAAACGTATTAAACCACCTGCGTTTGATACCCGTACAATCTATGACAAAGCAACCCGCGATGCAGCTTTAATTAAGGGCGAAGCTGCAGGTACTATTCTTGGTATGAAACCAGCCACAGCGATTATTGTGGGCGTCCTTGGCGCCGCTGCGCTTGCCAATGGTGGCGGTAGCTCTTCCAGTGACGGTGGTGATGGCAATACAGGCACCACAGGTACAAATACAGGCACCACAGGTACCGGTGGTTCTGGAACGACTGGAACGACTGGAACATAAATACTCTAGGGAGATGGCGTTTATCAGCGAGATAAAATGTCGTCTAGCTAAAGCATACTCACCTTTGGACTGACAGGCTAATCAGCCTGTGTCCCTAACCCCAGGTGGACAAAATATCATCATGAACAAACAGCATATTATCGATGAAATGCGGGTCCTTCCCGCTATTGATCCAGACTTTGAAATTTCTCGCAGAGTCTTGTTTATCCAAAATCAACTGATCAATGCGGGCGCTAAAACGCTAGTACTTGGTATCAGTGGTGGGGTAGATTCCTCGACCTGCGGTCGTCTAGCCCAACTAGCCGTTGACGGACTCAACCAACAACACAATTGCTTTGACTATCGGTTTGCTGCGGTACGCCTGCCCTATGGCACTCAGAAAGACGAGGACGATGCGCAAGTTTCTCTGGCCTTTATTCAGCCCAGTTTAAGTCTCATGGTGAATATCAAAGACGGTGTTGATGCGATTAACGCCAGCGTTTGTGCGACTCTTGCCGATAATGGCTTATTACCCAACGAAGATGCTGTTGATTTTGCCAAGGGTAACGTAAAAGCCCGGGCACGCATGATCTCGCAATATGAGATAGCCGGCATACTTGGTGGCTTGGTGCTGGGTACTGATCATTCAGCAGAAAATATCACTGGTTTTTACACCAAATTTGGCGATGGCGCTTGCGATCTAGCACCCCTATTTGGCCTGAGTAAGCGCCAAGTGCGTCTGCTCGCCAAAACAATGGGAGCCCCTGAAGCGCTGGTAACCAAGACGCCTACGGCTGATTTAGAGTGTTTAAGCCCACAGAAAGAGGACGAGCAAGTGCTCGGCCTTTCGTACGATGATATTGATGATTTCCTTGAAGGTAAACCAGTCAGCGCTGACGCAGAACAGCGGTTAATTGCGATTTATACCAAAACCCAGCATAAGCGTTTGCCTATTTCGACAGTTTACGACTAAATTGTTAGCGTATTTCTAGATAGGGCAAATGCTGAGTGAGAACTCGGTAAAGATATTCTAGCCAATGACTTCCATGCGCGTGATCTCTGGAGCACCAGCCATCAACCCTCCGAACTCTGCGCCTGCCGCTTTAGAATGTGCAGACTCAGTGTGCGCTGCGATAGCGGCTTGGTCCTCGTACAGTTCCATGACGACATACTTCCCATCAACTTTTTCACATAATTTGTAAAGATGGTTCCCTGGCTCATTCTCATTTACTTGAGATGCGAAATTCAGCATAGCTGCCTCAAACTCTTCTTCACGTCCGGGTTTAATGCTCAATTTAGCGATAATTGCAATCATTTTATTGTCCTTAAAATTAGTATGGCGTTCATACTTAAAAAGCATTTAACCGGCTAGTATTTAGGTAGGTTTTTCTGTAAAAACTGCACCATATTTTCACCCATAACCTGCCGAATTTGTGGTTCCGTCACACCAGACTCAAGCAGTTCATGGGTGATAGCGACAAGTTCTGAAACATCAAAGCCCGGAATGATTGCACCATCAAAGTCAGAGCCAAGAGCAACATGGTCTGCACCCACTAGTTGGATACCATAGTTAATTGCTGCGGCGACTGCCTTGGGCGTATTGTCACACACAGCCCCATCCCAGAACCCAATAGCGATAAGGCCGCCTTGCTCTGCAATGTCTTGCATTAGCGAATCACTAATATTACGAGCGGACTGGCAGTGACCTTGAAACCCCGTATGGCTGACCAACAGAGGTTGGTCAGATAGCGCGAGAGTGTCTCTAACCACGCTCTCGGAAGAGTGAGAAACATCAATCATAATATCAAGCGCAAGCATTTGCGTTATGGCCAACCTACCAAATTCGGTCAAGCCCAAGTCGCTGACGCCATGGAGTGAGCCCCCTAACTTGTTGTCAAAAAAATGCTGCAGACTCATCATACGAAAGCCTTTGTCATGCAGTCTCTGAATATTGTCCAAATTTCCATCTAGGGCGTGGGAGCCTTCGGTCCCTAGCAACCCGCCAATAAGACTTGGATTTAATGCACGTCGCTGTAGAAAACTATCAAGGTCAGTTTGTGATTGAATTAACATAAAGTTGTCGCTGTCTCGACGCGCTAAATCGTGGATTTTTTCGGCCTGAAAAATCGCCCTTTCGGTCAAGCTATTCCATGTTTTAGTTGGCCATCCCTGTACAACCACAAGAGCGGTAATATTGTCCCGGGTCGTGGTTTCGTTGCGGTCAAAATTAAGACCCGCAGGTGACTTGGTGACTGTTGTAAACATTTGCAAGGCCATATTGCCCTGCTGCATGCGTGGAATATCAACATGCCCATAGTCATATTGCTTGGATAGATCTCGGTCCCATAAAGCACTGTCGGCATGCCAGTCACCAATCAACAAACTTGAGTGGAGTGTTTTTGCTCGCTCAGACACGGCATAAGGTGTGTGAGGTGAGACCCAGTTGATGCTTCGATCCACATAAGCCGGCGCGAAACTAAAAACTCCAATGAATAAAATAACAAGTAACACTAGTATAAAAAGGGCTGTTTTTTTCATTAGTTTTCCCGTTTTGAATCAACCTTATACTGCGACTTAACACCAAAATCATTGTTTGGAGAAAATTTCCAAGTTGAGCCGCTCTAATCTCATCATAACCATTATTGCTATGCTCTTCCATGTAAGCGCTCTGTGCAATCTCCATCTGTACGGCATACCGGAACCAGCCAACCATTGATCAAAAGTGTCATGATCAACGGGGTATGGAAAATAACTGACTTTCATCACCCGGATGAGTTGCGCATCAAAGAGAAATTTATATCTGCAACCCGAGTACTACACAACTAAGTCAACTTAAATATCAAGTTTAATGGCCTGCTGATGGTGCTGAGTATTCCGCTTTATCATTTCCCGTCGTTAATACTCAAAGAAATCGGTAATAAAGCTCGATAGACTGGTGGTAAAGGCTTTCAAAATGAATTTTAGCCTCAGTGGATAGATCTTCCCCCGTGTATTCGGTCTTCCACAGCCGCTTCTCTCTATCAATTTTCACACCAAAGCGATCTTCTACAAAATCTTGCGCTTCATAATAACGATCAAACACAAACACCTTGTCGATACGCAATTGATGATCAATGTGAGTGAACTTATATTGATCAATATAGTGATCAACATTTTTCATAGTCAGGTTTTTATCACCTAGAATAAAATAGTCTAAGGATGGGATATCAGACTGTTTTCGAAGTTGATTGTATAAGCTAATGAGCTGATCAAAGGGGTTTCGCAATACTGCAAATTTCACATAGTCATCAATATCTAGATATTCATCGTACTCAGAAATAAAACTGTGGGGGTGACCACCCTGTCCTTTTATCTTTTCTTTGAAATGGCCGTGTACGGTATATTGTTCATACGATAACCGTTCAATCTGATTATGATCTTGCTGCTCAAAATATTGCTGACAGATAGCATGTTCTAAACTGGTTCCACCGGTTTTAGGTATATGAACGAATAAATGCTTATTGGGAAAGAACATATAAAATCAGACCTTAAAAAATGGCGTTTTGCTTATTAATATAATAAACAATAAATGGATCTCTACCAAAAGAAAAGTTATGAAAAAAATTAGTGGGAAAGATTTGATGTTTTAGATGAAAATGGCGGGTAGGAACACGCAGACTCGAACTGCGGACCCCTTGCATGTCATGCAAGTGCTCTAACCAACTGAGCTATGCTCCTATTCTTCCCGAGGACGCAGTTTACACATGCCCCCTTCGTCTGCCAAGATTTATTCGTACAAAAAAAGAGCCTAAAGTTCGAGGCTTGATGCCTTAAGTGATACAACAAGGAAAACAGCTCGTTGCGCGCTAACGAGAACCAGTAGAAACTATGCATATTCAAATCTTTGTATAGTCTAAAGTAGCAACTGAAATATTAATGACACATTTTAAAAGGGAAACCATGAAAAACGCGCTTTTAAAAAGCCTAGCTCTCATTACTGCAGTAACTCTTAGCGGCTGCGGTGAAACGGCTAAAGGCCCGATAGAAATAACTCTACCTAATAAAAACCCATATCCCTCGACTTACAAAGCTCCTGAGAGTCCTGCATTTGCTTTAATTGGGGCTAACTTACTCACCGGTGATGGCGCGGAACTTACCAATACTGATCTGTTGATAGAGAACGGGAAGATAGCCGCCATTGGGCCTGCTCTAGCGTTACAGCCCGGCACGATACAAATAGATGCCAACGGGCAATGGGTAACACCCGGACTAATTGATGTGCACTCTCACATGGGTGTCTATCCCTCCCCCTCAACGTCTAACCACTCTGATGGTAACGAAATGACGTCACCTGTCACGGCGGAGGTCTGGGCCGAACATTCAGTATGGCCCGAGGATCCCCAGTTTGAAAAAGCGCTTGCTGGTGGTGTAACCACAGTACAAATTCTACCTGGCTCGGGCAACCTAATTGGTGGTCGCGGGGTGACTCTTAAAAATATTCCATCGCTTACCGTCCAAGGCATGAAATTTCCTGGTGCCCCATATAGCTTAAAAATGGCCTGCGGAGAGAATCCAAAGCGTGTCTATGGCAGCCGCAACACTCTACCATCCACTCGCATGGGCAACATGGCTGGGTATCGAAAAGCATGGATTCAAGCTGCTGAGTATAGAAAATCTTGGGATGAGTATCTAAAGGATTCCGATAGCCGATCATTATCAAACACACCGACTCGAAATTTACGCCTGGAGACCCTAGCCGGCGTATTGGAAGGTGACATTCGTATTCACAACCACTGCTATAAGGTTGATGAAATGGCCCAGATGATTGATATGTCGAAAGAGTTTGGTTACAAAATTGCTGCGTTCCACCATGCCGTTGAGGCCTATAAAGCAGCACCGATGTTAGCCGAAGAAGGTATTTGTGGTGTAATGTGGGCTGACTGGTGGGGCTTTAAACAAGAAGCCTTTGACATGGTACGCGAAAATATCGCTTTGGTTGACTATGCACAAGCTTGTGCGGTTATTCACTCTGACAATCCTATCCAAGTCCAACGACTCAACCAAGAAATAGCTAAAGCAATGAGTGCAGGTAATCGTATGGGTCTTGATATCAGTGCCGCCAAAGCCATACGATGGGGAACCTACAACGCTGCTATGTCGCTAGGCTTGGAAGACCAAATTGGCTCTTTAGCGGTAGGTAAAAATGCCGACATTGTGCTCTGGACCAAACACCCTTTAAGCGTTTATAGCTTGGCACAAAAAGTGTGGATTGATGGTAATCTTCGTTTTGACCGATTTGATAAATCAGTACAACCCACTAGCGACTTCAACCTAGGCATTATTAGCGCAGGCGAGGCCCGACCATGAAAAAACTATCACTCTTTATCATGCTTTTACTCGTCTCTCTTGCAGCCAATGCTAGCTCGATACTTATTAAAGGTGCCGACATATACAGCGCTAATGGGTTATTACCTAAGAGTAATATCTACATAGAGAATGGGATAATCACCACCATCGGAAGAAGCACCCCCATGAGCGCAGATATGGATATAGATGGCAGCGGCATGAGTATTACAGCCGGGCTATTTAATGCCTCAACGCATATTGGAACTGTCGAGGTGAGTGCCATCAGCCCAACGGTGGATTTTTATTCAGAAAACGAGGAGGTCACTGCAGCCCTAAGAATATCTGACGCCTTCAACCCACGATCGACACTAATACCCCACAACAGAGTGCATGGTTTAACCCATGCCCTTCTGGTTCCCGAGTCAGGCACTAATCTTTTCTCAGGTCAGGTCGGTTTAGTGCAATTAGGTAACCAACCCAAGGTGATTCATAACAGCCTCGCTATAGCGTTGGATTTTACCGAATATGGTGTCGAGCTGTCGGGTAGTTCTCGGGCAGCCGCTCTCGTGCAGCTGCGGCAGGCCTTAGACGATGCCAAGGATTTTTCACGCAACAGAAAAGCGGCTATGGCAGGTGAGCATCGCGACTATGTGCTTTCTTATGCCGACTTAGCGGCACTAGAGCCGGTGGTTAATGGCGACAAGCCACTTTTAGTTAAAACGCATCGAGCCAGTGACATTACTACCATTTTGGCTTTAGCCAAAGATTTCCAACTGCAGTTAATTTTGTCTGGTGCCATTGAGGGGTGGATGGTTGCTGATGAGATCGCCAAGGCGGGAATACCAGTAATAATGGATCCTATTCACAACCTGCCCAATAGTTACGAGTCCTTAGGCGCGCGACTTGATAATGCCAAACTACTAGCTGATGCGGGAATAACGCTGCTGTTCACAGGGATGGGTGGATCGGACACCCATAATGCTTATCTAGTCAAACAATCGGCTGGCAATGCTGTTGCTAATGGCCTGTCTAAATCTGCGGCCATTGCCGCGATGACGTCCAACCCCGCTGAGGTTTTCGGCGCGACTGTCAGCGGCGATATTGCCGTGAATCAGACCGCTGATTTGGTGTTATGGGGCGGTGACCCCTTAGAGCTTACCTCTGAGGCACAGTTAGTGCTAATCAACGGTGAAGTAATCCCGATGGAGAGTCGCTCTTTCCAGCTCCGTGATCGTTACTTTAAGCGCTTAAAAAAAGACTAACCATCTAGCTCAAAGATAGTTTTTCCCCTCGCTATAGTCCGCTCTACCTTGATATCTAATAACTCGGTAGTGGGCATGGCAAGCGGATTTTTACTCAAAATAACGAAATCTGCTTGTTTACCCACATCAATCGTTCCTTTTTTATCTTCTTCAAAATATTGATAAGCCGCATTGATCGTAACGGCCTTGATAGCCTCAAGCGTTGAAATGCGCTGCTCTTGCCCTAACACCTGCCCGCTTCGCGTGAGTCGGTTAGTCGTTGCCCAAAGCAAACGGATCATATCCGGCGGCACGACAGGGGAATCATTATGGACTGTAAAGACAATTCCTTTATCTAGACTGCTCTGGGTTGGGCTAATCCGACTAGCGCGTTCTACACCAAAAACCGAATCACGATGCCAATCTCCCCAGTAAAATGTGTGTGCTGAGAAAAACGAAGGAATGGCTTTCATTTCTGCCATGAGATCAAGCTGGTCCTCTCGCACCGTTTGGGCATGAATCATCACCGTCCGGTGATCAGGGAAATTAGTCATATCGATGCCGCTTTGTAACGCATTAACAAACAGATCTGCAGCTGCATCACCATTGGCATGAGCCAAGATGGGCACACCTGCGTCTATAAATTTAGCAAAAAGTCCATCTACCGATTCTGCGGGCATGATCGGATAACCGCGATAATCGTGGGCGGCGCCCTTCGGAGGTACCATATATGGCTGGGTTAAGTAGGCTGTTTTGCCTTGAGGCGAACCGTCTAAAAGCATCTTAACGCCGCCAACCCTAAAACCATTTTTATAATCGCCCAAGATCGGAAGTGACGGGCTATTCTCTCCAAGGTATGCCTCATCAACCCTCTGGAAAGACACTACGTCAATAGGAAAAGGTTTTTCGCTGGACGCAGATCTCAGTTCGTTTATAACACCCAGAGATGAAGCGCCATCCTGCGCCGTGGTAATACCATATCGGGCATAATCAAGCAGGCCGCCATGTATTAGCTCGTTTCCATTTTCTGCCGACGGAAGAAAGGACTGAATGGCAAAACCAGCTGTCTCCTCCAACACCCCATTGGGTTTTTGGCTGTCTCCCAACCGACGAATCACACCGCCTGGCGGATTAGGCGTATTTTCATTAATCCCGGCAATTTCCAGAGCCTTGGAATTAACCGCAGATAGATGACCTGACACGTGAATTAACAAAATAGGATGAGATGTAGACACCTTATCCAAATCACTTATGGTCGGATGTCGTTTTTCAGCAAGCAGAGAATCGTCGTAACCCATTCCCACAATCCACTCGTCGTCAGATAGTGCGTTTGATGCCATATAGCTTTTCAATACCGCGACTAACCCGTTCATGTCCTCGGCCGGCCCAACCGGGGGCGAAGCTACGTTTGCCATCGCAGAGAGTCTGCCATGCCATGCAACGTGGCCATGAGCGTCAATAAAGCCCGGCAGCAGTGCTGAGTCCTCGAGATTTATGACTTCAGAGGCTT
>JABILI010000016.1 GCA_018654575.1 Porticoccaceae bacterium | reverse complement strand
CCTACCTCTTCCACTGAGTTCGAAGTTACCTCATAACCCAAGGCCTTCGTAATTAGCTGACCACCCAAGCAGTGACCGAGTAACGGTACATTGTTATCGAGCGCCTCTTGAATTAACTGAATTTCTTGGTTAATCCAAGGAATATTATCATTGGCGCTCATGATGCCTCCCATAAACCCCAGCCCCGCCATCGATTCGTCTAATGTGGGTATAAGATCACCTTGATAACCGCGAACAATTCGGTAGGGGATATTTTTCTTCTCGAGATGATCCGCAATATACCCAGGATGTTTGTCATCCATATGTAAAAATATCAGCACCTGTTTAGTCATCATGTGGATTACAACGCATCTCGTATTTTATAGAACATCATACCCGCAGCCATGGCGGGTCTACGTAGTAATTTGCCGCCCGGCCAAGGCAAGTGAAACATTTTGTTCATAATATCAAAACGATGAGTATCGCCATCAACCGCCTCAGCAAGTAGGCGTCCGGTCATGTGCGTAGGAGCAACGCCATGCCCCGAATAACCACTAGCGTAGAGAACATTACTGTTTTTAATGCGACCAATTTGCGGCATTCGACGCACGCTGATGCCCATCCTTCCGGACCAGCTATAGTCAATTTTAATATTCTTCAGCGAGGGAAATACCTTGGCCATTTTAGCTCTCATAACGGCTTTGGCATTAGCAGGTTCCAGGCCTGAATAGTTGGATAAACCACCAAATAAAAGCCTTTTATCTGCTGACAATCGGTAATAATCTAATGCTGTTCTGGAGTCACACACCGCAACATCTCGAGCCATCGTTTGTTGTAACTGCTCATTCGAAAGCGGCTCGGTGCCAATAATACAGCTAGTCGCTGGCAGCACTCTTGCATCTAAGTAAGGTACCAATTTGTCCATGTAGGCATTTCCACACAAAATGACATGACCAGCTTTTACACTACCTTTTTCGGTGGTCACAACGGGGCTTTCTCCATAAGTAACATTGGTTACTTTAGAATTCTCAAAGATTTTAGCGCCGAGCGACTGGGCAACCTTAGCCTCACCAATACACAAATTAAGGGGTTGAATATGTCCCCAGTCTTCACGGTAGTAGCCCCCCAAATAGAGCTCAGAATTAACGTACTCTTTAATTTTATCTCGATCTAATAGGTGCATGGCCGGATCTGCTTCGGCCCATTGTTGGTATGCTTTGAGATGACGTTTTTTTAAGCCAACCTCGCAGTAACCCCATTTAAGGTCGCAGTTGATGTTGTATTTTTCAATTCGTTGTCTAATGATATCAACGCACTCGACACCCATACCCTCTACGATATCAACACCCTCACTACCGATGGTCGAGCGAAAGGCACCAGGGTTCTGCCCATACCCACCTATAATCTGCCCTCCATTGCGACCACTGGCTCCCCAACCGATGCGATTGGACTCGAGCAGAACAACTTTATAACCACGCTCACTAAGCTCCACCGCTGTAGCAACACCGCTAAAGCCACCGCCGACAATGGCAACATCCGCTTCTATTGCCTCCTCAAGCTCGGGGTAATCGGTTTGCCAGTTGGCAGTCGCCGCATAATAGGAGGGTGCGTGTTGTTTTGTGTCGTCACTGAATTTTAAAAACATAAATAGAGACTCTTCTCTAAGGCTTACGCCTTCAATCCAGCAATAGTGGAGAGATACCAGCTGATAAACTCCATCAGAGTAGACTCATATTCAGGGTGGTAGGGTCCCGGCTCAAAGAACTGAGAATTCACTCCCTCGCTATTGCGCGTAATAATATATTCATCTTCTAGGCTGGTGTGATGCCAAAGCCATGCGACTTTTTCTTTGTCATAATCGACCCCTTCCCGTGCATCGCCATTAACATACCAAACTAGCTCCATGTCAGTTTCAGTAATGCTTCGTGGAATGAAACGATAAAGCACGCAATGATCAGGGTAATTAAGCATGAAGGTAAGCGGGCCCATCTGGAAATCACCAGCTCCGCCGTCAAAACCCTTCATGTTACCCATTAAAGGTGCAACTGGCTGACCATCTTTACTACCCGTTTTACAACCCTCATATAGAGCATAACGACTGTGATAAGAGCAGGCTCCAAAGGCCGACGCATCCTTATAGTAACCATAGTATTCTTCAGCGATACCAGGCACCCCAGTTATCTCTGCCGCTCTAGCCCACATAGCCTCGTTAATCGGCTTAACTTTCTCAAACGGAGCCTCAAGGGTATGTAATTTGGCGTATTGCCGATGAGAACTAGCGCAGTGATAACACTCAAGATAGTTTTCTAAAACTAACTTCCAGTTAGCATGAATACGATAGGTCTTACGCTCTGCCACCTTGGCATTTTCAAGATCATATGCGCCCAACTGAGTCGTAATCTTTTCCAATGGCGCCACAAAATCAGGCGCATCTGGATCGCAGTTAATAAATATCATCCCCTGAAAAATCACAAAGCGTACTGGCTTTAAAGAATAGTCATCGCAATTAAAATCCTCTCGATGATCCATATCACGGGCAGACTTTAGCTTGCCGTCATTGCCGTAGGCCCAACCATGATAGGGACAAATAAAGGCCTTGCGATTACCACTAGGCTCTTCGCACACTCGAGCTCCACGGTGCCTACAGATATTGTGCATCGCACCAATAACACCCTTATTGTCGCGACTAATAATGATTGAATCTTCACCAATATCGAACAAGAAATAGTCGCCATTTTTAGCAACCTGACTAATATGACCAGCATAGAGCCAGCTTTTGAAGATAATATTTTCTAATTCGGCTTGATAGGTAACATGTGAACGATAAAAATAAGGATCTATAGCAAACCCTGGCTTACCCAGCTGAGCACTGGCCTTGGCGGTCATTTTCTCTCTAGTATCAGAAACATCAGTTGCAATAAATTTCATATAAATACAGCCTACAATATTATTCTAATCGGAATTTTACAGTGCTGATGAAACTATACAACAACCAGCTAAATGATCATATAGTTAATTAAATGATTGTTTAATTTTCAGTTTGCCATCTAGAACCATCCCTAAACACGATCACATGGAACGAAGATACCAGTCATAATCAATGTTCGAGACCTGCTCGGCAAACTGCTCGCACTCTCCACGACGAATCGTACCAAATAGACGGCAGCAATCTTCGCCCAAATATTGAGGTAGCACGGCACTACTATCAAACTCATCCAACGCCAACGGCCAAATTGTTGGCAAGTTGATCTCTTCTTCTATTTCCACCCCTTCGGCCACCATCTCGCCGGGATCGCAACCCTGGCTAATACCATGGTGTACTCCAGCAACGAGAGCCGCCATAACGAGGTAGGGATTGGCGTCTGCTCCTGCAAGTCTATGCTCAACCCGACGATCTTTATCACCAGAAACCGGAATACGCAGCGCCACATCACGATGGTTATAGCCCCAACTAGGCGTTAACGGAACAAAGTTTCCTGCAATAAGGCGCCGATAAGAATTAGCGTTAGGCGCGAATATCGCCGTAGCATCAGCCATAGTTTCTGCTAAACCACCAATAGCATGGCGCAGCGTATCAGAGATCGCCGGCACCTCAGTTGAGTCCGGGTCAGCAAAAACATTAACGCCATCGCCGTCATATAAGCTGAAATGGACATGTAGCCCACTACCGGGGATACCCGTAAATGGTTTGGCCATAAAGGTGGCCGCCATGCCATGCTGTCTCGCCACCCCTTTGACAATACGCTTAAGAAGAATGGCGTGATCGCAGGCAGTGACCGGGTCATCCACATGATGTAAGTTAATTTCAAACTGTCCAGGCGCGAATCCTGAATGCACCGTGGTCATGGGCACATCTTGTGCCTCACAGGCACTGCGCACATCTTCAAGAAAATCATCGTTGTCCCAAAGATCTTCCGGCATTGCATATTGCGTACCAGACTGATCAACATTAGTGCCTGGTACCTTAGCTAAAAGCGGCTCTGGCACTGCAGAATCACCACTCTTAATTAAATAGAACTCTAGTTCTGTGGCAACAACTGGTTTTAACCCCATTGCCTGTAAAGGCTCAAGTGCTTTAATCAGCATGTTTCGACAATCAAATAATGCCGGGGTGCCATCCAGTTCAGCGAAGGTAGCCAGCACTTGAGCTGTATCAGATTTTAACCAGGTAATGGGGGCCAAGGTATGGGCAATGGGATGAATTAATTTGTCTGGATCACCCTCCACATTGGCAAAGTCGACCTCGTCGCAAAACTCACCGCGAACATTTAGTAAAATAGTCGACGCGGGACCCTTAACACCTTCGCGAAAAAAAGTCGCACATTCGATAGCTGGGATCCGCTTACAACGAATAATACCGTTCAGGTCCGGCATTAAAATCTCCAGCATTGTGATCTCTGGGTGTTGCTTGATGAATTCTTCTAGTTCTGACTCTACCGCAATATTCATTATGGTTTTCCTAGCTTATGTCCATTTAGTCCTACTCTACCAGCACCATCAAGGCATCCAAACCAACACATTCATCAGCACTTAATTTTATTGGATTAATATCCACCTCAATCACTGTGTCTGCCAAGACCAGAGCGATCTCAGATAATCTAGCAGCTGCCTCACAGTAACTATTAACATCTGCCGCCAAAGCACCACGGACGCCCGTTAAAAGGTCAGCCATCGACAGTTTTTGTAGCGCCCTTTTTACCGCGGCCGAGTCAAATGGCGGTATCAGCACCGCAACATCGCCTAGCACCTCAGCGTAAACACCACCAAAGCCGACCACCACGGTAGGTCCAAATTGACTGTCTCGACTCACGCCTAAAATCATTTCAACACCGCTTGATTGCACCATGGGAGCAATCATCGCCTGAGGACCAAGTCTCTCAGCCATGTCGCTATAAGCGGCAAATAGCTGTGCTTCGTTAAGAATGTTTAAATTCACCCCACCGACATCAGATTTGTGCTCTATCCCAGGCTGAGCAGTTTTAAGCACCAAGGGAAATCCTGTTGCCGCGGCGACAGACTTCAATTCATCCTGACTACCCACCAGCAAACTCTGCAACATGGGCAGCCCCAAGTCTGCAAGGCATTGGCTGGCTAAGGTTTCTGACACCTTAGTTTCACCACGTAAACGCTCGCGCCAATAATCGCACTTATCCTGATCAACGCCTATAACTTGCATCGGCTCTCGTTGCTGAAAGTCTCGATAATTCATTAGACAGCGAGCACCAACCAGAAATTGACTAACACCATCAATCACTGGAAAACCTTGGTGGGTAGACGTTATGGCTAACTCATCGCTACCACTACCTTGCCTATTGGCCACGAGAAAAACCGGCTTTTCTGTGGCACTCTGGGCTTGATGTAAATAGGCCATGTAAGATGAATAAACTTCGCTACTGGGGCCACGATCATGGACTACTGCGCCTAGAGCCGCGCTCTGATCATTTAGGATGCCGGTAAAAGCAGCTGCCATCTTTGCCGGAGCATGAGGACCTCCAGCACCCCAAGCATCCAGCGGATTAACCGCGGGTAACCCCGGATCCAACAACCCTTCAAGGCGGGTAACCGTTGAATCACTAAGCTGGGCTAGGGGTACGCCAGCACTGTCAGCTAAGTCGATCAATAATTGTCGCTCACCCCCAGAATCATGAAGACAAACAAGACCTCCCTCACTGACCGTCTTTGGCTGAGCAAACATTATTAATGTCGTTGCCAACTGGTCCATGTCTGCAACGCGCTGCACGCCATACTGATCAAATAGTGCGCTGTAGCACTGATCACTACCCGCCAAGGCACCAGAATGAGAGATGGCGAGTTCAGCGGCTAAATCAGTGCGCCCCACCTTGAGCACAACGATAGGAATGTTGCGCTGATTGGCTTTTTTGAACGCTTTTATGAGCTTTTCCGGGTAGCGACTAGTTTCTAAGAACAAGCCCACGACACGGGTTTCTGGAAGATCTAAGGCGTAGTCAAGATAATCCTCCATCGCTACGGTCAATTCATAACCACTGGATACGGCGAAATTGAATTGGATTCGTTGCTCACAATCAACAATGCCCGACATACCAGCGCCAGACTGACTTATTAAGGCAACATTACCCGGATAGGGATGATCACGGGTATCAAAACCACCAGCGAGTACCCGATCACGAACGTTATAAAAACCCATCCCGTTGGCACCTGCAATTAACAGTCCCGCTGACTGCGCTTTGTTGGCAATGCGTTGCTTTAAATTTGGGGTGGTGTCATCAGAGAGGATTAATGCAGAAAAAATAGTACAAGCAGGAATGCCTAAGGCAATGACATTGTCCAGTGCGGCCTCAATACGTTGGTCACTAATGGCAAAGATAACCTGCTCGGGGCGCTCGGGAAGATCAGCTAAACTAGGATAACAGAGGATATCTTCAACCCTGTCATAACTTGGATTAACCGCGTAAATTTCACCTTGGAAACCGCCCTTGCGTAAATTGACAATGACCTCATTACCGACGGTGCCACTCTTCTGAGAGGCACCCAGCACCGCAATCGACGCAGGTTTTAAAAGCGGTTGTAACCGATGAGTTGTCATTTAGAAGTCCGGTGCGGGGGTCTGCCTCTTGCGTGGTGGGTTAAATACAGCACTCTCAATGACTGTGCATTTAGCCATGACTCGAGTCCATTTTAATTCGCGATCATAGTAGATTTCAGTCACCAACTCTTGACCAGGCTTACCATATTTAGCATCCACCTGAGCAAAAGCAATATTGGTTTTTGCTGTTGGGCACCAGGCCGCAGTGGTGACTGTGCCCACTTGTTTATCACCGTCATAGATAAAGGCATATTCCGCAGGCTTGTTACCCTCAACATCAAGGTAGACAAAAGCGTAACGAGACCCCTCTTTCTTTTCTTTAAGGAGCGCTTTTCGGCCATTAAATACTGGCTTATCAAAAGACACCAACCAACCCAATCCTAATTCAAAGGGCGAGCGCGATCGACCCGTACGGACCGATTCTTCGGCAGGAATAAAATCTACCCCTGCCTGAACAAAGCCTGCTTCAGTACGCAACATTTCTAACGCATGCCCACCAATCGGTCGAATCTCACGATGCTTTCCTGCTTCAAACAACCGATCCCAAAAAGTTTCTGCCAACGAAGGGTCAACCCAAATTTCATACCCTAGATCACCGGTAAAGCCGGTGCGGCTGATCATGACTTCTGACCCTTCAAAGGGATAGCGAGTCAGACCAAAAGGTTTGAGGTTCTCAATACCGTCAAAACCCATATTTTTGAAAATAGCGCAGGACGTAGGACCCTGAACAGCCAGTGCAGCCACTTCAGCAGTCTCGTCAACGATGGTCACATCAAAACCTTCTGCTGACCACATCAACCAGTCAAGACATCGGGCATAAGCACAGAGACGGTAGTCATTTTCAGCGAGATGAAAAATGGTGCCGTCATCCATAACCTGCCCGTTATCATCGCACCAGACGGTATAAGCCACTCGGCCGACACCAATCTTTCTGATATCTCGTGTTACCAGACGATTTAAATAAGCGCCCGCGTCTGGCCCGGTAAAGCGGTATTTGATCATTGGAGAAATATCAAACACCCCCGTATTACTTCGCACTGCAAAATATTCTTGCTCAACACTGGTGTATGCCTGAGGGGTCGTATAACCCTTCCAGTCTTCCCACATATTGATCTCACAAGCCGCCAAACAGCGAGAATAAAAAGGTGTTTTTAGCATCATAGTTTCGTTATGTGGGATCATGCTGATTTACCTCGCTTAATAATTTCTTTTGCCGCATTGTGACCTGCTAAGCCCATTACACCGCCACCAGGGTGAGTGCCTGCACCACACAGAAATAGACCATCGACTGAGGTACCGTACTGAGAAGCACCAGGGAAAGGACGCATTGTTAGTATCTGATCAAGGCTGATCTCACCGTGATGCCAATGACCACCGTGTATGTGGAATCGCTCTTCAAGGTCTGCCGGAGTGAGTAATTCACTGGCGACAATCTTATCTTTTAAATCCGGCGCATAATCAGCAATTCGGTCAATCACCAATTGCTTAAACGCCTCCTTATTTTCGTCATTCCATCCACCTTTTAACTCATAGGGAGTAAACTGAACAATGACCGACATCACGTGCTTACCCGCTGGGGCAAGACTGGCATCATGTGTCGTTGGAATACTAATATCCATGGCTGGTGCCGTTGAATATTCACCATACTTGGAGTGGTTAAACGCTTTTTCGATATAGTTCATAGTTGGTGCGATTAACAAGCGCTGACCCACCTGCTTCTCACTGAGTCCCGTAAAGGTTGGCAAGCTGTCCAAAGCAATATGCAACTTAGCCGCGTCTCCCTTCATGCGCACAGATTTTACCCGACGTGCAATACCGGTCTCAATATTGGTTAAGCCAACTAACTTATTAAACGTCGTTTTAGGATCTGCATTAGATACGACCAACCCAGAATCGACCACTCGGCCATCAGCTAGTGTCACACCTGTAGCACGATCAATGTCGATATTGATTTTGCTAACGGCAGTGTCTACTTCAATATCGACACCGCTGGCGCGGGCAGCCTTAGCCATGGCTTCGCCTACTGCACCCATACCACCTTTAACCACCGCGGGGCCATTAAAGCCGTATATATCACCCATGCGACGATAGAGATAACCGTAAACGGTGTTCGGTGAACGCGGACCCATGTGCGACCCTAGAAGTGAGTCAAGACTAATGGCAGCTTTCAAAAGATCATTGTCGAAATTCTCTTCCATTACGTCATATATATTAATCAACGCTAGTCGCATCAAGTCACTCATGTCGGCTTTGCCGAGCATTTTCATGCCTAGGCCTAACTTGGCTAGGGTGATACGATCAGTAAGATTGCCCTCAACCAGTTTCGGCGCTCGACGGTTAAAGGCACCCGACAACAACTTAGAGAACTTAAGTATCTGCTTATTAAAGGCAACAAAGGCAACGCGATCTTCATCAGATATTCCTGCGCCCTCAAGCTCGTCGCCATCGATGATTAAATGGTTACCATCTTCAGCCAGTGCAATGGTGTTAAGGTCACGGGCTGCAAGTTCAAGACCCTGTTTGTTCAAACCCATATCTGAGGCGACATCGGGGTTTAACTGGAACAACCAATGGGCACAGGAAGAAACCGAGAACTGATCACTAAATTCACTAGTGGCAGAGGCGCCACCAAGAGATTGATTAGCTTCAATCACTAGCACCTTACGCCCAGATTTAGCCAAATAAGTTGCACAAATTAAGCCATTGTGACCACCACCAACAACAATGACATCATAGTTCTTATTAAGATCAATCATCGTCATACCCTCCAGGCACGGTGTTGGTTAGCTTGAGATCCATGAGTATTTCCCGTGCTGCGTTCGCACCCGGTGCAGCCATCACACCGCCTCCTGGGTGAGTGCCAGAGCTACACATATACATGCCTTTTACTGGCCCACGATACTGGGCATAACCTGGGAATGGACGATTGAACAGTAACTGATCAAAGGTCAACTCACCCATGAAGATATTTCCTTCTGTCAGGCCAACCTCGTTTTCGATGTCCTGGGGTGTTCGCGTCTCACAGTGCAAAATCAAATCTTTGAAGTCAGGACTGTAATTGCTGATTTGATCAATCACCGTTTTTTCAAAACCAGCCTTGTCTTCAGCAGTCCAATCGCCACCATGAATTTTAGGTGGTGCGTACTGCACAAAGACCGACATCATGTGCTTGCCCGGAGGCGCCATCGTAGGGTCAATCTGGGTGGGAATGAGCATATCCACATAAGGATCTTTCGACCAGGTCCCATCTTTCCACTCATCGTAGGCTCGCTCCATTTTTTGAAGAGAGTCACTAAAGTGTTTCTCACCCAAGCAAAGAGGACTGTCTTTAGGTAACCCGGTAAAGGTCGGCAGGCCATCCAAAGCAATATTAAGCTTGCCAGATGAGCCGCGGATTTTAAAGTTCTTGGCCTTTTTGACTACATCTGCTGGCAGATCACCCTCGTCCATGATTTTTAAGAAGGTTCGTTTGGGATCAAGGTTTGACACAACGATATCGGCATAAAGCTCGTCACCATTGGCCAGAGCCACACCTTTGGCCTTGCCATTTTTGACAATAATTTGAGCAACCTCAGCATCACACTGAATGGTGCCGCCAAATGACTGGAAAGATGCCGACAGTGCGGCAGATACTGCGCCCATACCACCACGAGCAAAGCCCCAAGCGCCGACAGAACCATCAACATCACCCATATAGTGGTGTAACAATACATAGGCAGTACCCGGAGAGTAAACACCCAGTGCAGTGCCAATAATGCCACTACCGGCCAAATGAGCCTTGATGACATCAGACTCAAAATACTCGTCGAGGAAGTCACCAATACTCATGGTCCAAAAACGCATGGTATCGGCCAAGGCCTCTTCACCCATGCTGCCAAAAGATTTAGCTAAAACACTCAACTCTTTAAGGTCTCTCGGCTTTAATGATGTTGGATCAGGCGGTGTGCGCATCAAAAACGGACGAATCAACCGGGTTTGTTTCATTACATCTGCTTCATAACGCTCATAAGCACTGGCGTCACGCTTCGAATGCCGAGCAAGCTCACGCAGCATACGCTCATGGTCGGCATGGGCGCCAAGGTAGTCACCATTCTCCTTAAAAGTTACACCGCCGCCATAAGGTACAACCTGCAAACCGTGTCGAGGGAGCTCTAAGTCACGGATAATTTCAGGTCGCAACAGACTACAAACATAAGAGCAGTTGGAATATTTCCAGTTAGGATACAGCTCACGACTAACCGTGGCACCACCAATGTAAGCGTTTTTCTCTAGCACCAACACATCTAGTCCTGCCTTTGCCAAGTAAGCGGCATTAGTCAAACCGTTGTGTCCTGCCCCGACAATAATCGCATCGTATTTTTTCATAAAATTAAGCCACTCCAAGCAATTGGCTGGCGCCCATTGGCGATCCGTTATTTAATATTTGATTCAAGAATGCCAAAATTTAAATCTCCTGTCCACTAAAAATGAATGGTTGTTCATTCAGTTGCGCGGACTCAAGCAATGGTTTATGGTTTGGACTACCCCAATAGTAAGCTAACTTAGCAATAGTATAGGAGCGGATAATGGAAGCGGTTAAAGCCGAGCCCAATATAACCCCAAGATCGTTATCCAAACAGGCGAGACGTAAGCAGCTTATTGAGGCAACGATTAAATGTATCGCCGACAAAGGTCTGTCTGGGACCACTATGGCAGATGTTACTCAGCAAGCCGGCTTAAGCCTGGGTATTGTTAATCTGCATTTTCAAACTAAAGAAAAACTACTGATAGAGACGTTGAGTTATATCTCTAACGAATACACCACCGGTCTTAATGAAATATTTAACGATGAAAAGTTGACCACTGAACAGAAAATTCTTGCACACATTAACTTTGACTTTAGCCGTAAAATTACCGATCGCAACAAGCTCGCGGTATGGTTCGCCTTCTGGGGTGAGACCAAATCCCGCCCTACCTATATGTCAATTTGTGCCAGCTATATTAGTGAAATCGCCACTAATTTAACCCAACTGTTTGCCATACTCAAACAACAAGGTGGTTACTCAGCAGTTGATCCAGATTTGGTTTGCACCTGTTATACCGCCCTATCAGATGGTTTGTGGTTAGATCTTCTTATGACTCCAAAAGGGTTAAAACCGGCTCAAGCACAAACAGTAGCAATGCATTATTTAACCACCCAATTTCCAGATCATTTTAAAAACTGAGAATGATTTTATACCCAGGAGAGCGTCATGGAAATTCAACATAGGCAAAGTACTATTGACTGGCAGAAAAAGGTTCGTCAGTTTGTCGATGCTGAATTAATTCCGTGGGAGATTGAAGCTGAAATGAATCAAGGTGTGATTCCTGAAGCGGTGAGCAAAACGATGCAAGACCGTGCAATCGCATTAGGTCTATCAAAGATGGATGCACCAACAGAGTATGGTGGCCTCAGCATGAGCATGGTCGATCAGGTCGCTGCCTGGGAAGAGCTAGGTCGCGTGACCAACGCGCTGTGTTGGTGTTTTCCAGAAGCACAGCACTGGATGTTTGAAGCCTGCGCCGATAGCGACTATCAGATTGACACCTACCTGAAGAGACTTATGGATGGCAGCCTGCGTGAATGCTATGCGATTACCGAGGCGGAATCTGGCTCATACGAAGTTACCAATGCTACCGCCGTAAGCTGTGATGGCGGCTATTCTCTAAGCGGCGAAAAGTGGTTCGTGACCAGCGCCAATATGGCTGACTTCTTTTTTGTTCAAGCTAAGACTGATGACGGACAAGAGGCTCTGTTCTTTATCGATATCGATGCTCCTGGTGTCACCATGATTGAAAACCCAGTTTTCTCACACACCTTCCCGTCTCATCATCCAACCTACACATTTGATAATGTTTTTGTGCCCGAAAAAGATCGCATCGGTGGTGAAGGCTCGGGAATGGATTACAGTCGCAGTTGGTTTCGTCATGAACGCCTGACTATTTCTGCGCGCATGCTTGGTGCCGCGACACGCATGATAGAAGAAGCAACGGCTTGGGCCGCTCAACGGAACATTCAGGGAGAAAAACTCATTGAAAAACAAGCCATTCAATTTAGTCTGGCTGACAGTGCTACCGAACTCTGGGCAGCAAAGCTCATGGTTTATGAAGCGGCCGAGGCCCATGATCGTAGTGATGACTTGAAGTCTCTGCATGCACGTTGCTCAATGGTTAAGCTGTATTCTACTGAAATGGCTAACCGAGTAGCTGATCGCTGTTTGCAAATTTGGGGTGGCCGCGGATACCGCAGAGATAATGCCGTAGAACGATTTTATCGTGAGGTGCGGGTTGACCGTATATGGGAAGGTAGCAGTGAAATGCAGCGTATGGTGATTGCCCGCGCATTACAAAAACGAGGCTTAAAAGGGATGTAATGTGCTGACATCACGGCGATCTTATGGTCTTGCCCGACAACTAGCTCGACAGATGTGGCTGGTGCTGATTGCTATTGCCACTCCAACAGTAAGTATCGCCTCTGAACAAGACCTGATTGACGCCGCACGAGGCACACCGCAAAAACTCAATATTTATAACTGGGCCGACTACATCAACCCCAAGGCGCTTACCGACTTCGAGAAAGAGTTTGGCATTGAAGTGATCTACGACATCTATGACTCTAGCGAAATTGTTGATACCAAACTCATGACGGGCCGCAGTGGCTACGATGTCGTGGTGCATGCAGCCTCCTTTACCGCACGACTTGCAACCACGGGTATTTTCCACCCAGTAGATTTCGATAAGCTACCTAACTGGCATCACCTAGACACAGATTTAGTGCGTAAAGCTAATGAGAAATATTCTAATGGCCTTCAAGGCGTACCTTTCTTTTGGGGAACCACCGGTATTGCCTACAACGTTGACTTGATCAAAGAGCGTATGGTCGATCCGCCTCTCGATAGCTCAGCGCTGATATTTAACCCCGACATTATTTCCAAGTTTACCGACTGTGGCATTTCCTTTTTAGATGATCCGACGTCGGTCATTCCTATGGCTATGCTGTATCTAGGCTACCCCTCTAACTCAGTAGATTTACAGCAACTCAAAGAAGTAGAAGCACTGGTCAAGGCGGTGCGTCCTTACATTACCTATTTCAGTTCTACTAAAATGCTCCTGGATTTACCCAGCGAAGAAGTCTGCATTGCTATGAGCTGGTCCGGTGACTACTCGGTAGCAACTAATCGGGCCAAGGAAGCGGGTATCGATATTAACTTGGACTATATTCTTCCCAAGGAAGGCGCTGGCATGTGGTTTGATAATATGTACATCCCCGAAGACGCACCCCATCGCGAAAATGCGTATCTGTTTCTCAACTATATGTTACGCCCTGAAGTGATCGCAGCCTCGAGTAACTACATTGGCTACGCCAATGCCAACAAGTCAGCGACGCCACTAGTAGATCCAAGTCTGACTGGGAATATTGCTATTTATCCGGATGCAGAAACACGACAAAGGCTTCACACAACTGAGGTCTTAGCACCACAAGAAGAACGCAAGCGATCGCGCACCTGGACCAAAATTAAAACTGGACTGTAACCGCTACGTCATGGAATAGCCTATGAACAATGAAAATACAATCAAGGCCAATCAATCTGCAAAGCCCTATGTGGCGGAAACGCCTTGGCTAGATCCAGAAGCCGTGCCATTTATTCAAATCAAAGGCCTCAGTAAACAATTCGATGACTTCTCGGCGGTCGATAATGTTGATCTAAATATCTATAAAGGAGAGTTGTTTACCATTCTCGGTGGCTCTGGTTGCGGCAAATCGACGCTTCTTCGTATGCTGGCCGGTTTTGAAACGCCCAATGCTGGGCAAATAATTATTGATGGTATCGATATGGCCAATATCCCTGCCTATGACCGCCCAATTAATATGATGTTCCAGTCCTATGCAGTTTTCCCACACATGACGGTGGAGCAAAACATTAGCTATGGTCTAAAAAAAGACAAACTCGCTAAAGCTGAGATTGCCACTCGTGTAAAAGACATGCTGGAACTGGTGCAACTCAGCGAGCTCGCTAAGCGCAAACCTAATCAACTTTCTGGCGGTCAACGTCAGCGTGTAGCGCTTGCTCGCGCGCTGATTAAGCAACCCAAGGTCTTACTGCTAGATGAACCCTTAGCGGCGCTGGACAAAAAACTCCGAGAGCAAACCCAATTTGAGTTAATAAACTTACAATACGAGCTGGGTATTACTTTTGTGGTGGTTACTCATGACCAGGAAGAAGCCATGACACTGTCAACCCGCGTAGCAGTTATGGACGCTGGTAAATTTATCCAGATTGACACACCAACCCAGGTGTATGAATCACCCCACAATCGATTTGTAGCGAATTTTTTCGGCACGATTAACTTCTTTAATGCCACCGTACTCAGCACCGACCCTGAGGCTCAAACGCTGACCGCCCAGCTGGAGAAAACCGGCACCCAGTTAGAGGCTAAAGCTGAAGGTAGGTTTTCCGCGAGCGATGAGGTCACTATTGCTGTCAGGCCTGAGAAAATCAGTGTCAGTCAAGAACGTCCAGAAGGCGATCACCTCACCATTACCAAAGGTACGGTCGAAGATCTGGCCTATTATGGCAATCGCAGTGTTTATCGAGTGCGCAGTCAGTCGGGTCGAATTATTCAAGTCAGCGCACAAAACAATCAGCGCTCCGAGCAATTAGTCCTGGAGTGGGACGACGAGGTATACCTATCTTGGGACTCTAGCTGTAATGTTGTGCTATCTGAATGAGTGACTCCAAGCGAGTTTTAACTAAGACCTATCACCAGCCACTGGGGGATAAACTATGGCGTAACTTCGTCATTGGCATACCTTACTTTTGGCTGCTTTTGTTTTTTCTGGCGCCCTTTGCCATCGTATTTAAAATCAGTTTTGCCACACCTATTGTCGCCCAGCCACCGTTCACCCCGCTATTTGATTTTACTGCCAATGCCAGCCAGTGGTTACTGGCTACCTGGGACAATTATCGCTTTCTCACCGAAGATAATCTTTATTGGGTTAGCTATTTTAAGTCGATCAAAACCGCCGCTATCTCCACGCTAATTTGTCTGCTGATTGGCTACCCCATGGCCTACGGTATTGCTCGCGCCACATCCACTACGCGCAATATTCTATTAATGTTAGTGATACTACCCTTCTGGACATCATTTTTGTTGAGGGTTTATGCGTGGATGGGGCTGTTGGGGAAAAATGGTATTGTTAATTCACTACTCATGAACATGGGGCTTATAGACTCGCCACTGCAAATGCTCTACACCGACATGGCCGTGTATTTGGGCATTGTTTATACCTATATTCCGTTTATGATTTTACCCCTGTATGCCACCCTAGAAAAAATGGATCCCAGCCTGCATGACGCCGCCGCAGATCTCGGTGCCAAACCCTGGCAAACCTTTATCGATGTGACCTTACCCTTATCCATGCCTGGCATTATCGCTGGATCGCTTCTGGTTTTTATTCCCGCTATTGGCGAATACGTCATACCGGCACTACTCGGCGGCATCGACTCACTGATGATTGGCCGCACTCTATATGATGAATTCTTTGTCAATCGTGACTGGCCATTGGCCTCTGCGGTTGCCACTATATTACTGATCATTGTGGTCATACCAATCATGCTGTTTCAGCGTAGCCAGCAGGAGCAAGAGTAATCATGCAAAAGTCCTCGCGCTTTGTGTTCTCGGCCCTCTGTTTTGGCTTTGCCTTTTTGTACATACCTATACTGGTATTGATTGCATTTTCTTTTAACCAGTCGGCTATTACCTCAGTCTGGGGCGGGTTTTCACTGCGCTGGTACACCGCACTATTTAACAATGAGCAAATTATTGAGGCAGCCCTACTTAGCTTAAAAATTGCCGCCACGAGCGCAACCTTCGCAACCATTCTAGGTACTATGGCAGGTCTGGCCTTAACCCAAATAGGCCGCTACCGTGGTCGGCTGATTTTCACTGGTCTAATAGCTGCACCCCTGGTTATGCCTGAAGTCATTACCGGACTGTCATTGTTGCTGATGTTTGTTAGCCTGCAAGAATTGATCGGCTGGCCCCTATCACGAGGTGCTGGCACCATTACAATTGCACATATTACCTTCTCTATGGCCTATGTTGCGGTGATTGTGCAGTCAAGGCTATCCAGCATGGATCAATCTCTGCAAGAAGCCGCTATGGATCTTGGCGGCAGGCCTACGCAAGTAGCTTTTGATATTACCTTGCCTCTAATTGCACCCTCTATGCTATCGGGTTGGCTGTTAGCCTTTACCCTATCACTGGATGATCTGGTGATAGCCAGTTTCACCTCGGGCGCCGGCGCTAGCACCTTGCCGATGGTCATTTTCTCGAAAATTAAACTTGGCGTCACACCCGACATTAACGCGCTGGCGACGCTAATTATTGGCACAGTAAGCATTGGCATTATGATCGCTAGTTGGGTGATGTTTAGGCAGAGTAAGCGCAATTAAATAGAATTTGCCATTGGCGCAGATGGTGACCTAGCTGGCATTTTTATTCGATATCAGGCGCATTCAAACTATGATCACGTGGCTAAAAACGATAACGTATTTTTGCGATTAGCGACTCAACCCGGACCCCACTCCAACCCTCATCAAATAAGGTTCCGGGGCCTTCATCTCCATCATCGCTGCCATAGTAGCCACCACGGCTATAGACTAGGAAAATATCTGATAGTGGTGCTAGCTGATAACGGTAGCGAATCTGGAACGCCGTATCGCTAACACTAAAGTCTGACGAGGGCGTAGCAGATGACAGTAGCTTTCCCGCAGAATCTAATTGATATCCGTCGATGACTCTTGCATCTATACCCACCCATTGTAACTTCAAACGCACTTCTTGTCGGTTAGAGGGATACCAATCGAAGCGAAAACCCCCTTCATAGGAATCAGCTTCATAAACGGCTAACTGCTCTGCGCTAAAGTCCCAAATCAGCCATTCCTGATAATATTTATAGGAGATGCCTGCGCCTAAGGTGACTGTCTCAGTTAGATAAATTTTGGGCATGAACTTTAGGGACGCAGAGAGTTTATCTGTGCCATCGTTCTCAAATGAGATTTTTGTCTTGTAAGAATAATCATTGCCTCTGGGGCTTAAATAAAGAAACGAGCCCCAATACTGAGCAGGATGAGCATAATCTCCATTACTACGGGTAATGCGGTCGTCCCAACCAGATGATTTTAAACCTAGGTGCAAGGAGACCTTGCGGCTTGATTTGAAAACACGTTCGTGCTCAAAATCAGCCCATAACCAAAGGCGATCGCCATCATTATTCTCTGTATAGCCATACTCCAATTTATTATAACTAGATAAGGTCGCAGATTCTGGCTTGTATGATGAAATGTTGTAACGGGTACTTCCATAGAATTCATTAAAATCATTGCGCTTCATGAACCCGAGATCATTCATATCGAATTGATCGCCATAATGAGACACATATAACTCCTGCAACCACGTATCACTCGGGGAGTAAGATAACTTTAACCAACCAGCATAATCTTGATCATCTATATCACTTTGCCCATTATTGATATTAGCCTGTTGCTGAACATCACTAAAAAGCACTTGGCCGTTAATGCGAACCTCATCAGTTTTTCTCCAATCCATGTCAATGACTTGCACCATCGCTTCTCGATCTATTGCCGGGCGATCAGCATAGGTTAAGCGATGACCCAGCGATAAATTGTTAAATTTACCCTGAATACGGCTAGATAAAAAATCACCCCCTTGACTGTCGCCTATGTTTTCTTCGCTTACCATAAACAGACCGAGATTTAACCCTTCATCAAAGTAAGTGATTTTAGCGGCTGCATTGATATCAACAAGGCCACCACTTAAAGGATCTGAACCTATACGGCGGGTATATAAAATGTTGTCCTCATTGGGTAGTAGGCTTGCAAATAAGCTTTGATTTTCAGTAAAGAAAGGACGTTTTTCGGCAACATAGGTCTCAAAAGCGGTAAAATTAACCACTAAATCATCACTTTCTACCTGGCCAAAATCAGGTTTAATTGCACCGGTCAGCTGGGTATTACTATTGGGGCGCCAAACAACATCTAATCCTCCATTAAAGTCACTCGCTGCGCTTTCAGCTACACCATTATTAAGGTCTTTGCTGTAACTAAGATAGGGAAACCAGTCTAATGTAGATGCCTTTACTTGCTCGACTTCAATCGAGTGCCAATCTTCCAAAAAGGTATTTCGCGTGTAATAGGCATTTGGGAAAGCGAAACGTAATGACTCATTAAAAACCACTCGCGAAAACCAAACCGCCATATTCTTAATGCCGTCTCCAGTATCTGACATTGGCGCGACTGTCCAAGGAATATGAATTTCGCTATACCAGTAATCCGCATCACTAGATGTTTGAGAGTACCAAGTGCCATCCCAATCATTGGAATATGTTGACCCACCCATAGAGCTATCTCGTCTAGAATTGGCAGAACCCACCGTAAAGTCATAAGCCGTTTCAGCGGTACCATCGAAATCAATCATCACAACATTACGATCACCATTTATCTCCGCGTCTCGGGCAAAACGTCGATTAACCCGCTTTACTGAAGCAGGTTGATAGTTAATAAACCCAATAAAAATACCTTCTTTGTTTGTGATCATACGGACTTCAGTGGCATATTTGGCAGGGTCACTGGTGAGAGGTTCTACAGTAACAAAGTCGGTATAAACCCTAGCGTTGGCCCATTCTGGCTCGTCGAGTACTCCGTCAATTGTGATGGCACCATAGACAGCAGGTACCATTAGGTAACTTAGACTGACTAGCAACAGATAACGATAGTTGGCTTTAGACATAAACGCGGATATTTTCTCTATATTTTAGGTACAGGTATTTTATGGAGTTTTTCTGGAATTACTACCTCGACATCCAGCGAAGTCCAATATTAAGAGGACGTAAAGCCTTGTTTAGATTCTTTTTCTGACACTCTAATTTCATTACGCCAATCAACAACATTCATTTCAATAGCCATAAATCCAGCTATCCAGACAAACTCATCCCAGGCGAACATATAGTGCGCTCGATAGATCCAGTAACCAATAGCCCCCCACAACAGCGTGTATAAAAAGATTTTGATACCTGTCAGTAATTTAAACACCATGCCTTGGCTAATATTACGATCCTGCAGCCAAACGGTTACTTCAATAGTGAAAAGTATGAGCAACCAAGTCGTCCCCTCAATGAGATCAACCCACCCTAACTGCTTCTCTATTACAAGGCCCACGTAGTCTTCAACAATAAAGTGAGTCGGTGGATCGACATAAAAAAATTGAGTGGCACCGGACAAAGCCGCGCAGTTAATTTCACTAACCTTTGTATAAACCAAGTTAGAGGCGTAGGAAACATCTCTATCGATTATCTGACAAAGGCTAGTGACACCCTCAAGGGGAACTGCGCCATAGATTTCAACGAGATTAATAACATAGGCATAAATTGTATGACTTAGTGATACGTAACATATCACTCGAACACCCTGCATCAACAAAGTCTTTGTGCGAGACAGCGCATCATCAGACAGAATATAGGTTTCTAGCTCAAACAAAATCAGTAAGAACATCCACGCACTTTCATCGATAGTGGTTGCAAACGCCCGTGTTAACTCTAACAAAGAGCTTTCGCTGCGCAATATGTGCCCAGCGATAACCCAATCATCCCGGATATACAACATGAAATTAACTAGCAGCAGAGAGTACACGACAATTTTGACAATCTGCCGAATATCAAGGGGATCAGGTCTTGGTTTAATAAGCTCGGCGGTCATAATTTAACCTTTGCTGTTAAAACACCACACCCCTCTATTGGCCCTGATACCAGATGGGTGAAGTCCATGCCATTTCTCGAATCATGTCTGGATATTGCCCATTAGTACAAAGCTCTGGGCGATCGACTTCTGCGATTGCAGCACAATCATAGGTGTGCCAGCGAGGCGTTTCTGGCTCTACTGCTCGCAGATAATAATAGGCTGATTGAGCAGAATCAAAGCTGTCATCGGTATAGACATTACACAGACTATCCGCACCGGCTTCTTCGTTTGCTATGGGTATTACCTGAGTATTCATTTTACCCAAGGCGTCTATCCAACCCTTAACGAGATGCAGTTCTTGAAGCTTTTGGCCGTCAGGATCTTTCGCTGCATAGGCTAAAAATGTCGGCTTGCTGAGTTTGTTAGAACCAATTAAATCAGCTCCCATGGGCACGCCACCGGCATAAGCCTGAGTGATCATGTCGTTGCTCTCACACATGTTGCTATCGAACCCCCACCCCGCAAACAACCGCGGTCTGATTCTTGGGCCTGAGGTGCCAAAAACTTCTTTCCGTAACATTGCATCAAAGATCGCATCGCGGGTATTTTCAGGCGCCCAGATGCCGGCTAAACCGCCAGGATTACCGTCAATGCCACTGGTCAATAATCCTGGCTGTAGCCGCTGTGCTGGGTTAGCCTCGCCTGAAACAGCGCCTACCCAGGCTGATTCTTTAACACCACCAGAGGTCGCTGAATGGGTATCTGTAGACGCAATAATGCCCAGCTTAACCGGATTGAGCCCTATGGCTTGCTCTTCTTTAAGACCAACTAATAAGGCTGATCTTTGGAAATCTGTCGGATGAACACAACCAGCGCCAAGCATTCCGTTACTGCCAATGGTGCCATCTTCGCATTCCACCGTTACTTCAGATGCCTCCCCAATAACAAGCTCAGTAGCGGTTAGATCACTCGTCAGATACGTTTTGTTTTCACCCATATGTCTAACTGCTTCAATATTGCAAAGCTCATCTGGCGCGCCAAATACTGAACTCAAGCCATTAATACACTCGGAACCACCTTTATGCTGAAAAATCTCCATGATCGGTTCGCGCTTCAGACGACTTTGTGCGTAGGCGCGCTT
>JABILI010000017.1 GCA_018654575.1 Porticoccaceae bacterium | reverse complement strand
CGCGCCTATGCTATAGGCAATTTTATTAAGAGGCGAAACCTTTACTGAAGTCATGCTCTTTTCTCGGGTTCCTTGCTGGTGTCTCTGGCGGGCTCATTAAAAATAGGGCACTCCAGTACTAACGTCTGTGTACAGTAGGGGGGTCGAATTTTTTCCAATTGGTGGCGGTGGCCAAAGGTGTAAGCTTCTCTTTTATTCTGCGCTCTTTAAGTGAGGTGCCAAATGCTAGATGGTGCTCTTCATCGACAATAATTCCAACATCGTCTTCGCTGACAATACCTAATAATAGTCCCGCTTTAAAGTAACCTTCTAGCTGGTCATGCAATTTACTCCGGGTGGTCGTCTTGCGTTCGCCAAAGCTATAAATCTCTCGTAGCTTTTCTCGCGCCTTGTCTACGTATTTGTTTTTTTTGTAAGCCGACTCAAATGACATAAGGATAATGCTTTCAGTGATAGATATTAGCCTATAGGCTAGCTCAGAAGTGACATGAAAGCTATGTTTTAGAAACAATGGCGCAAACTATATCGCCTGTCCGGTGCTTATTTTATTGGGTGGGCTTAAATGTCGTTATATTTTGTGACTATCTTGCCAAAAGGTGGCCTAAGTTAGAGTTTGCAACGTAGATAATATAAATTTATTCTATGATAAAAAGGTGGACCTAAATTGTTGTTGATGCTTACTTGGTAGCCTCGGTTTGTTGTAACATAGCGTCTGAGAACTTTGATTAATTGGCTGTATTAATGAGTAACGAAAACGATAATGAATTTTGGGACAGTGAAAACGACACTGCTGTGGAGGCCTCGCGCCCAAAACTTAAAAAACCGCGCATGTATCAAGTGATTTTGTTAAATGATGATTACACACCCATGGAGTTTGTAGTTGAGTTGATCGAGCAGTTCTTTTATAAATCGCGAGAAAATGCCACGCAAATCATGTTAAATATCCATACGCATGGCAAGGGCGTCTGTGGTGTCTATACTGAAGATATAGCAGAAACAAAAGCGGCGCTTGTGACGCAATTTGCACAAGATCACCAGCACCCACTTCTCTGCCAGGCAGAGCCCACTGATGATGAGGATTAGTAAGGATGTTAAGTAGAGAGCTTGAAGTAACCCTTAATCTTGCATTTAAGACTGCGCGAGAGAAGCGTCACGAGTTTATGAGCGTCGAGCATCTGTTACTGGCCTTGCTTGATGATGCATCTGCCACTGCGGTATTGACCGCCTGTGGTGCAGACTTGGGCGCACTTCGCCAAGACCTCATTGAGTTTATCGATTCTACGATGCCCACGTTCCCTGATGCGCAGTTAGAAGGTGATACGCAACCTACTCATGGTTTTCAACGTGTCTTGCAGCGTGCCGTGTTCCAAGTTAATTCGGCTAATCATAGTGAGGTCGTTGGTGCCAACGTTGTCGTAGCGATCTTTAGCGAGCAAGAGAGTCAGGCTGTTTACTTTTTACGTCTACAGAACGTGGCTCGCATCGATGTGGTTAATTATATTTCCCACGGAATTTCTAAATACGCAGACCATGCTGATAATAATGAAGAATTGGATCACGAGACCGTCGAGTCAGTTGCCGTAGGCGAAAATGAAGATGCGAGTTTACTTAGTCAATTCTCCACTAATCTAAACGAGCAGGCCAAACTTGGCGTGATCGATCCACTCATCGGACGGGATGCTGAGATTGAGCGGGTTAGCCAAATATTGATCAGACGGCGTAAAAATAACCCTCTACTGGTCGGCGAATCTGGAGTCGGTAAGACTGCCATCGCAGAAGGTCTGGCCAAATTGATCGTAGAAGAAAATGTACCCGAACCCATGTTGGGCAGCACGGTATTCTCTCTGGATATGGGCGCACTATTAGCCGGAACTAAATATCGAGGTGATTTTGAGAAACGCCTTAAGGGTCTTATCGCTGAACTGGTAAAGTTTAAAAAGTCGATACTATTTATCGATGAGATACATACTATTATTGGTGCTGGAGCAGCATCTGGCGGGGTTATGGACGCCTCAAATCTGCTCAAGCCCTTGCTGTCGTCTGGTCAATTACGTTGTATTGGCTCCACGACCTATCAAGAGTATCGTGGTATTTTTGAGAAAGATCATGCGTTGGCGCGACGCTTCCAAAAGATTGATGTGCCAGAGCCTAGCATTGAAGAGACTATTCAAATTCTTAAAGGTTTAAAATCCCGTTTTGAAGAGCATCATGACCTGAAGTTTACTAATCCAGCGCTTAAAGCCGCCGCAGAGCTCTCAAGCCGTCATATTACTGATCGGTTCTTGCCAGACAAGGCCATCGATGTTTTGGACGAGGCGGGCGCTTATCAGCGGTTGCAGCCTGAGTACAAGCGCAAGAAAACTGTCGGTTTAAGTGATATTGAGCTGGTTATCTCTAAAATGGCCCGTATTCCCGCAAAAAGCGTGTCTAGTTCAGATAAGGCTCAACTTAAAGATCTGGCGACCAACCTCAAGATGGTCGTGTTTGGTCAAGATAAGGCCATTGAGGCCATGTCTACCTCGATTAAACTTGCTCGAGCTGGCTTGCGCGAAGGCAGTAAACCCATTGGTAGTTTCTTATTTTCTGGCCCCACCGGTGTTGGTAAAACTGAAGTATGCCGGCAGTTAGCCAATGTATTAGGCATTGAGCTGATCCGCTTCGATATGTCTGAGTACATGGAGCGCCACACTGTGTCGCGCTTAATCGGCGCGCCCCCAGGCTACGTAGGCTACGATCAGGGCGGCTTACTAACCGAAGCCGTCACAAAACAGCCACATTCGGTTATTTTGCTCGACGAGGTCGAAAAAGCACATCCAGATGTATTTAATCTGCTGTTGCAGGTTATGGACCACGGCACATTGACTGATAATAATGGTCGCAAGGCAGATTTCCGTAACGTGATTTTGATTATGACTACTAATGCGGGTGCCGAACTCATGAGTCGAGCGTCGATTGGATTTTCACACCAAGATCACACTACTGATGGTATGGAAGCGATTAAGAAGATATTCACTCCTGAGTTCCGCAACCGATTAGACAACATCGTTCAGTTTGGTGAGCTGACTGTTGAGGTGATAAAAACAGTCGTGGACAAGTTCTTGGTCCAGTTGCAGTCACAGCTGGATGAAAAGAAGGTGTTTCTTGAGGTTGATGACGAAGCACGAGTGTGGCTTGCTGAGAACGGCTACGACGCTAAGATGGGCGCGCGGCCCATGGATCGTTTGATTCAGGAGAAGATTAAGAAGCCATTAGCAGAGGAGGTTCTGTTTGGCTCTCTGGCTGATAAGGGCGGTGTCGCGTATGTTCGCGTGGAACATAACGAGCTAGTTGTGACCACGGATATTGTTGAAGAGGCGACAGTCTAAGGCTCGGCCGTCATATGCCATACTGAGGCCAAAATAAGGAAGCAGTCATACCGAAGATCAAGGGCCCTAGTACATTTGTCAGCGAAGCCTATCAACTTGGTGAGAAGGCGGGCGCCATTGCGTTCTACAAGAAATGGGCTGATGACTATGACCATCAGATGCTTGATGAACTCGAGTATATCGCACCCACAGGTATTGCAAGGTTGCTTTGCCAGTATTTGCCCGATAAAAAAGCTGAGATATTTGACGTTGGTTGTGGGACTGGACTCACATGTCGGTTCCTTTCCGACAGCGGCTATGACGCGCTTGACGGAATAGACCTTTCTCCTGACATGGTGCGGGTAGCCGAACAACAGGGCATTTATAGAGAACTTATCGTAGGCGATGTCAATGAGCCTATTGAACGGGAGAGCGCCAGCTACGACGGTGTTATATCCTCAGGAACCTTTACCCACGGCCATGTCGGACCAGACCCCCTAGATGATATTTTTCGTATTTTGAGACCAGACGGCGTGTTAGCCTGCACCGTGCATATAGATTTGTGGGAATCGCAGGGATTCAAGCAGAAATTTGAATCGCTGGTTCATGATGGGACAGCAAGATGCCTGCAACTAAGGAAAGATAAATATTACGAAACTGGCAATATCGACGGTTGGTTTTGCGTGTATCAGAAAGCACGTTAGAAGGCAGCAGCGATTGCAACCCTTTTGACGTCCTTATTAGCTGGAAAATACGACCTTGGAGCTTATCGCTCGCGAAAGGTAATACGACCTTTAGTCAGATCATAAGGGGTCATCTCAACCTTAACCTTATCACCCGTCAAAATTCTGATGTAATGCTTTCTCATCTTGCCTGAAATATGGGCAATGATGACGTGATCATTTTCCAATTTCACTTTGAAAGTGGTGTTCGGAAGGGTGTCGATCACCTCTCCTTCAAATTCGATATGCTCTTCTTTCGCCATACTAATTTTTCATGCCTGTAAAAAAGGGCGCAGTTTGCCCTAAAACAGCAGTTTTAGCAAAGTCATTCGCTCAAAAGCCACCTATTTTCTTGTAATAACTCCATTGGCTGATATTGCTTCTTGTAATTCATCTTGTGGCAATCTTCAATCCAGTAGCCTAAGTAAACGTAGCGCTTGCCTATTTCTAATGCCATATCTATCTGTAGTAGCACAGCTAGATTCCCTAGGCCGCGCCGATCAAGGGCTGGGTCAAAATAGGTATAGATTGCGGACAAAGAATCGGGAAGTACATCAACCACTGCGCAACCGATAAGTACATCATTTAAGTAAAACTCCAAATATTGGGTGCATTCCGATGCGTCCCCTAGAAACTGATCAAACTGAACTCTTGATGGGGGGAACATATCACCGTCTGCGTGACGCTGGTTTATGTACTTAGCATATAGCGAATAATGCTGCTGTGAATCTATGCTGTCACATCGCACGATTTTAAGATCCGTATTACGCTTTAAACATCGTTTTTGAGCGCGATTAGGGCGAAAATCAGCCACCGCTAACCTTGCGGGAATGCACGCCTTGCAGGCGTCACACATTGGCGTATATAAATAGGGACCACTGCGACGGAAGCCTGCCATGCTAAGACGTTCATAGATTTCTGGATCCACGGATAACTCTGGATCAACAAAGGCTGTCGTTGATTCACGACCCGGCAAATAGCTACAGGGGTGTGGTTCAGTCTGAAACAACTTAATGCGCTGAATGTCACTGGAAATGTCTCTGCTCATAGAATGGATACTTTAATAATATAAAATAAGCCTAATTCATTGTGGCCGATGACTCAACAGGGCCAGCGCAATCACCATTCCCAATCAAATGAATCCTTAAGTGACCATTTATGCTGACGATCGCGGAGATTGTGTAACTGGGCCAAGAAGTCTGGCCGCGCCATAGAGATAGCACCAAGGGACAGCAGGTGAGGATTGATCATCTGACAGTCAATAAGCTCAAGCCCTTCGAAAGTCATCCACTGGCAGAGATGGGCAATAGCAATCTTTGAACCGTTATCAACCCTGCTAAACATGGACTCGCCACAAAATATGCCGCCTAGGTGCACGCCATAGATACCGCCGACAAGATTAGAACCGTCCCAAACCTCGACACAATGGGCCTGTCCTTGATCATGGAGCGCAGTATAGGAAGCCATCATATCTTCTGTAATCCATGTGCCACCATCGCCCCGCGGTTCTGCACAAGCTCTCACGACCTTGCTGAAGGCGCTATCAGTTTTAATCTGATAGGGTTGCTGACGCATTAATCGACGCAACCTACGAGAAATGTTAAGTGCTTTTGGTTCGATTAAGCAGCGAGTGGCGGGGCTCCACCAAAGAATAGGATCTTCG
>JABILI010000020.1 GCA_018654575.1 Porticoccaceae bacterium | reverse complement strand
CTTCTGCGCGACTTATGGTCTCCATCCCGCCTGTAATAACCCAGGTTTGACCTCTAAGAGGAAGAGAAGCCTGACTAGATAGATCAATATCAGGCCAATGAACGCCAGCATCACGCAACGCGCTAATAATAGACAGATTATCAGGATTTCGGAAAAAATTAACAATGTGTTTCGCGACTATAGGTCCAACATCATCAATCTCTAACAACACCTCAACCGATGCTTGTGTAATAGGCTCCATGGAACCGAAATTATTAGCCAAGGTTTGAGCCGTGGCTTCGCCCACCTCACGAACACCCAAGGCATATAAAAACTTCGCTAGAGTGGTCTCTTTGCTTGCGCCAATAGCTGCGATTAAGTTAGTCGCTGATTTTTCAGCCATCCGCTCTAGATCGACCAACTGCGTTGGCTGTAATTCATAAAGGTCAGCTACGGAAAAGATGACCGATTTATCAACAAGGAGCTCAACTAGTTTATCGCCCAAACCATCGATATCCATAGCTTTACGTGAAGCGAAGTGCTTGATCGCCTCTTTTATCTGTGCCCCACAAAATAAGCCACCCGAACATCGCGCTACGGCTTCTCCCTCAGCTCGTTGAACCGATGATTGGCAAACCGGACATCGGCTTGGGAACTCTATTAATCTGGCCTCCAAAGGCCTCTTCTCAACCACCACCTTCGAAATTTGCGGGATCACGTCTCCTGCACGACGAATGATCACCATATCGCCAATACGTAGACCCAAGCGATCGATCTCATCACGATTATGAAGCGTTGCATTACTCACCGTAACACCGCCAACAAAAACCGGTTCGAGTCTCGCTACAGGGGTAATAGCGCCTGTTCTACCCACCTGAAATTCCACATCCAAAAGCCGGGTCATTTCTTCTTGCGCGGGAAATTTTCGCGCAATCGCCCAACGCGGGGCCTTAGCCACAAAACCGAGTCTGTTCTGGAGTGAGAGGCTATTAACCTTGTAAACGATGCCGTCAATGTCGTAGGGAAGCTGGTCTCGTTGCTCAACCATACGATGGTAGTAATCTTCACAAGCAGCAATACCTAATAACACCTCAACATGGGGATTTATTTTAAGCCCCCATCCCCCCAGAGCCTCCAGCATGCCCTTATGAGTCTCGGGTTCTACGTCAGCCTGATACTGGCCCACACTATAAGCGCACATCTCTAACGGCCGGCTCGCCGTAATTTTAGAATCGAGTTGCCGAAGGCTTCCGGCTGCAGCATTACGGGGGTTAACAAAGGTTTTTTCACCTACGCTAATCGCGTCCGCATTAAGCTTATCAAACCCCGCCCGAGGTAAATAAATCTCACCTCGCACCTCTAATAACTCGGGAATATTATCACCCTGCAATTTTAGAGGGACGCTTTTGATTGTTCGAACATTAGCAGTAATATCTTCTCCAATACTTCCATCACCGCGGGTTGCGCCATAAACTAAACTACCTTTTTTGTAGAGCAAGCTTACCGCAGCCCCATCTAACTTCGGCTCACAGGCATACTCTATCTGCTGCGATTTGTCAGATGTGGAGTAATTTAAACGATCTTTTACCTTGCGTTCAAATTCCTGTAACTCAACATCATTAAATGCATTATCCAATGACAACATTGGAACAGCGTGTTTAATTTGCGAAAAAGACTCCAGCGCAGCCCCTCCAACTCGCTGGCTCGGAGAGTCATCTGTTATTAGACCCTCATAACGCGTCTCTATCGCACTAAGTTTGCGCAACTGGCGATCATATTCACTATCAGGAACCGAAGGATCATCAAGGACATAATATCGATGATTATGCTGATTTAATTCATCTTTGAGCTGTTGATATAAGATAACAACACTGTCGGGAGTGGTTTCCATCTAAAATTGCCACACCATATTAGTCTTTACCAGCGCGAGACGCGGCACTTTTGGCTAGTTGTCGATAATGATCAATAGTCTGGCGTGTCATTGAACTACGGGATTCATCCATCACATTAAATGGCCCTTTAGCCGCCAAAATGTCGATAGACTCTATCATTAAGTCAAATGCTGCAACGGGATCTTCAATTTCATCCAGCTCCATGAACAAAGTGATTCCTGGAGTGGAAATAGACTTGATGGTGTTTAAGTCAAAAGTACCTGGGTTAACCAAATTTGCCATACTAAACAGCACTGGGCCTGACCCATCGTCACTTAAATGACGATGGAAGATCTTCATCCCTCCATAACGCAAGCCCGCCGCTAAGGCCGCGTCCAAGAGGTGCCCGCCATCAACCGTCGCCCCTTTATCGGCAACCAAATGAACCACTAACACTTCTTGAGAGTTACCTGCTAATTCAGAAGAACCTTGATGAGTAGACGCCTTCAGATCTGGGCTGGCATTAGGTGTAGCTTCGGGAGTTGCAAAGATAGAATTATCTAAATCGAAGTTTTCTTGCTGCGGGGTTCGATCAAAGTTAAATGCATGCCCTTGTGGGACGCTGTTATCGTCAATTGTTCGAGACCCGACCAACCTTGAGCCACCAGAAGGAAACTGGCTTTCATCCAGACCATCATGATCCTCATTTTGAGCTGCATCAGAGTTCTTATGCAGGTTACGCGAAGACATCTGCAATTTTTCATAACGGTTACGTTTCATGCGCCGTGCCCCATCAAGAATAATGGCGACAAGGGCCAAAATTCCGACAACGATAACCACTTCGCGAGGGCCTAAAAAATCCATAAGAAAACCTTAACAACTATCTAACTTAATCTCCGACAGTGTAGTTTTTCTAGTTGGAAAAAACCACAGCAGTTCTCACTATCTACCTATGCATCAGCAAACGCAGCGGCTTGATCAACATCCACACTAACAAGCCTAGATACGCCGGCTTCGTGCATGGTGACACCCATCAATTGATTAGCAGCTTCCATTGAAATTTTGTTATGCGTAATAAATATAAACTGCACCTGATCTGACATCTCTTTGACCATAGCGGCGTAACGCTCAACATTAGCATCATCCAAAGGCGCATCAACCTCATCAAGCATGCAGAAAGGTGCAGGATTAAGTTTGAAAATCGCAAACACCATAGCAATTGCCGACAGAGCTTTCTCACCACCAGATAACAGGTGTATTGAAGCATTCTTTTTCCCAGGAGGGCGTGCCATCAGGGTTACCCCAGTATCAAGCAAATCATCACCTGTCATTTCTAGGTATGCATGGCCGCCACCAAATAGTTTAGGGAAGAGAGCTTGAATATGCGTATTAACTAATTCGAAGGTTTCTTTAAAGCGCGTTCTCGTCTCACGGTCAATCTTATGAATCGCCGTCTGCAGAGTTTCCATTGCTTCCTCTAGCTCAGAATTTTGTTGATCCAAGTAGTCTTTACGTTCAGATTCTATTTTGTATTCGTCAATAGCTGCCAGATTAATCGGCCCTAAACGTTGGATACGATTGCCAAACAATTGCAACTGCTCCTCCCAATCCACTAGATCAGAGTCTTCAGCCAAAGATTCAAGTAGAGAACTCAACTCACCTTGCTTGTCCGCGACCTGCTCCTCAATGGTCCGACTCAACGTTGTTATTTCTTGGGCCGAGAGACGCTGATTTTCTAGATCAGCTTGAACTTTTTGGAGTTCCACTTCAATGTTAGCCCGCTGCTTCTCTTGCTCACGTGTTTGGTACTCAATGGCTTCTACCTGCCTGCGTGCCTCAGCAAGCTCGACATCTACCGCCAGACGCATCTCGAGTTGTTTCTCAAGCTCTTCTTTATACCCGTCCGTCGGATCTTCTTTTATATCGAAGGCGACGCGGAGTTGGGTCCGACGCTCATGAAGCCGCTCAAGTTGAGATTCCAAACGCGATATACCGTCACGAATAGAGATTAATTGCGTGCTCAATGAGCTCTCCCTCACGGCTAACTGCTGCCGCTTATCCCGATGAATTTGCGTTTGCTCTCGAGCACTGTCCAGTTGTCCTCGAAAAGTATCTCGCTGGCCAATCAACTGCTCACGAGTTTTGGTATCAGCTTCCATTTTTTCGATCGATTGCTGCAAAATGACTCGGGCTGAAGATAGATTATCTTTCTCAATTTGAGTCTGCTGAGCCACTTCAGTGAGCTCATTTTCTGCTCGCTCTTTACGGGCTTTATATTGCTCAATTTGAACTTCAAAACCACTTAATTTAGAGCGTAACTCAGCATAACTTGCCTGCTGGTCCGCGATACTGCCCGAAATATCCTGACGAGTAGCTTCTAAGGCTCTTAGGTTCTGTTCATTATCCTGACGGCGTTTCTCTAACTGATCGATTTCATTGATCAACTGCTCCAGTTCGCCAGCAATCACCTCTAACTCCTGCTTGCGCTGTAAAACTCCCGCAGTAGCATCTTTGTCTCGAGCCACACGTAGCCAGTTAGCACCCAACCAGATCCCTTCGGACGTTACTACAGACTCACCAGATGACAGCTTAGGTTGCAGCTTTAAAGCATCCTCTAAACAGTCGGCAGCATAGACAGAACTTAAAAGAGACTTAGCACCATCACCCTTAATTAAATCGCTTAGCAAGCGCCCTTTATTGGCGGTGCCATTCTCAGATGACTGTCCAGGCTCAATTAACAGCAGCTCGCCTTTAGAAAAGTCGCTAATAAGCTCTATGTTACTGGCTATATCATCCACTGTAATAGCTTGCAGATAACTACCTAACACAGTCTCTACCGCCACTTCCCATCCACTTGCAGCATTGATGCTATCAGCAAGTCGAGGCTTACTGTCTAAGCCTTTAGATGCAAGCCACTGCTGTTCTGCACCATCGTTCATCGCCGCTTGCTGCAGAGCAAGCAGGGAGGCCTGCCGGCCTTTCAGGGTTTGTTGGCGGTTACGCGCTCCATCATGCTCCACTTCCGCTTGTTTCTCTTCTGCACGCAATAGCTCAATCGCCTGGATATTATCTTGACGTTGACTCTCAACAGCTGCCTGACTTAACTCCGCCTGACTCAGCAATGCCTGAATACTAGCCATTTCATCTTCTGCTGGACTGGCCTGAAAGCTATTCGCCTCAGTAGAAAGCGTTTCACTCCTTTCAGACAAACGACGCATCAATTGCTCAAGATGCTGGATACGTGATTGCTGAACCTCAGATTGCTGTCGAGGGTCTGCAGACTTATGATTAAACTCATCCCACTGTGTCTGCCAACCCTGCATCGCTAGTTCGGCTTCTTGCAGCGCACTTGAGGATAGCTCTTCAGCCTTTACCGCTTCCACTAAGGCTGGTTCCAGCTCTACAAACTCAGCGTTCCACCCTGCTATCTTCTGTTGATCCGCACTGAGGTGCTGCTCAGTTTCAGTATAATTGCGCTCAGTCTGTTGTAGATCTTTATCAAGGTCCTGTGCCCTCTGCTGGGCGTGTTCAATCGCCTGCTCAATACGAGTAACTTCTCCGCCTACGCTATAAAAACGGGCTTGCACTTCATTAAAAGTATCCGTTTGATCTGTGAACTGTGCTCTAAGCTTTTCGATTTGAGTATCACATCCACTACGCTCAGCCGTAAACTTTTCTTTCTCGACCTCGAAACCGCCAATCACTGCTCTTAAATCGCCAGCGTGACTGTCATAACCCCGCCACTTCAAAGCAAGCAACTCTAATGTCAACTGTCGTTCCTGCTTCTTATACTCAGAATATTTTTCGGCGGATTTTGCCTGGCGCTCTAGCCTGCTAAGTTGCCGGCCTAGTTCATCACGAATATCAGTCAGACGCTCTAGGTTCTCCATCGTTCGTTGAATCCGGCTTTCCGTCTCGCGCCTGCGTTCCTTGTATTTTGATATGCCCGCAGCCTCTTCAATATAGACTCGGAGCTCATCAGGCTTGGATTCTATTAACCGTGAAATCATGCCCTGCTCAATAATAGCGTAGCTTCGTGGCCCCAAGCCGGTACCCAGAAAAATATCAGTGATGTCACGACGACGACATTTATTACCATTGAGATAATAATTAGAGTGACCGTCCCGAGTTACCTTGCGCTTTATGCCGATCTCATTATAAGCGGCATATTCACCAACTATCCGGCCTGCGGTATTATCAAAAATCAATTCAACAGAAGCTTGGCCTACCGGTTTTCGGCCGCCAGAACCATTAAAAATAACGTCCGACATCGACTCGCCACGCAAATTTTTGGCCGAGCTTTCGCCCATTACCCAGCGCACCGCATCAATGACATTCGACTTGCCGCAACCATTCGGCCCAACCACCGCACACAAATTACTCGGGAAATTCACATTGGTCGGGTCAACAAAGGATTTAAATCCAGATAGTTTTATTGATTTAAGCCGCATGATTAATCATTTTTAGTTTTTGAACCTAGCCCTATGGCTACAAAGTGAATTATTTACTATGAGTCAGTTTACACTTTCTAAGCATGACAAAAAACAGTAAATCAGTGATCCGTTAACTTAGTTTTGATAATAGCTCAACGTTCATAGTAATTTGACAAAATAGTGCCTGTAATCAGCGATTTACCCTAAGGGCGTTGCCGGTCAATCACCAGCATTATTTCTCCCTCAAATGAGTCTAAATCGACACTCTCACTAGAGGCTTCCCAATCACCTGATTGCGGTGTCGCCGAACCACTGTTGGATAATCTGGCAACTACCTTAATCTTGATTTCAGTGGTCAGATCTTGTCCCGGAATAATAGCGTCTTTGTCAGTCAAAACCACTCTCATTGGTAACTGTGATGCAAGTATTTTCTTTGCGGCCAGGGGCATCGGCGGACCCGACTCTCGCACGGCGGCGATAAATACTCGCTGGTCCGGCCTCCTAGGTACTTTTGCACCTAAGCTAAGATCTATTCGAAGCTCAACTTGTATTTCGCTCAACTGACTCACATCCGTGTCGGAGCCCGAGTTCTCTGCGATAAAATCTCTCGCTCGATCAATACCAACCTGTAATCCTTTAAAGACGGCACTTTCTGGATTTACTTGGCTCTGTGCGCCTAGCCAATAGGTCTCAGCCAGCTCAAAATTCTTGCCGGCAAAAGCTTCAATTCCTTTCAGCCCAAGTACAGTTTGATTGTTTGAATCTGCGGCAAAGGCTTTATCAACAGCAGCTCTGACTCGTTGTGTGAACTTATTGTCATCGACAAGAAATAGAGTCTCAGCATACTGTGCAAGCAACTGACTATCCCGAGGCTCTACCTCAAGCGCTGAGGAAAAATAATTACTAGCTGCTAGAACATTATTGTCGGCAATAGCCGCCTGAGCCAAAATAACCCAGTAATAGATATTACTTGTCCGCTCTTTTACTCGACCCTCAATAGTGCTGATAAGCTCTTGATTAAGCTCTGGAATATCGGTTAATTGCGTCTCTAAAGTGGCCATTTTATTCATTAAAGCCACAATTTTCTCATCTTCAGCTGCGCCAATATCGCTATAAATAGCCCAGGTGGTCCCAAAAGTGCCCATTAATAATAGCGGTAGCAACCACCGTCCGGTGCCCGCAATTTTAGAGCCTTCTATCGCATCTAATTCAGTGTTCGCTAATAATAGTCTTTGCGCATCCATCACTAAACGTTGATATTGTTCAGAGTCAATTTCGCCTCGATCCTGCTGTTGCTGAAGCTGATCTTGCTGCTCCTTAAACAACCTAACATTGGTGTTTTTGCGGTTTTTCTCTTCATCTAGGCTAACCGCAGACTGTCTTTCCTCTATTACAAAAGGATAAACCAGAAAACCCAACGCGGTTACAACCAGGATCCAAAGCATCACTTATCATCTTCTCCTGATTTGAGAATCTCAGCTATACGGCTTTCCTGATCAACCTCAGTTTTATCTAAAGAACCAGCGTGTATTCTATTTCGTCTATTGAGTCGCACCGCGATCAGGAGTCCGATCATTAGAATGGCTAAAGGTGAACCCCACAATAGATAGGTGGTTTTGTTCACGTCAGGGCGATATAAAATAAAGTCTGAGTAACGCGATGTTAGATGTTGCTTAATCTCTCTATTAGACATCTGCTGTTCTAGCATACGTTGAATTTCTTCGCGCAAATCCTGTGAAATAGGGGCATTTGAATCGGCTAGATTTTGATTTTGACACTTAGGACAACGGAGCTCGGTAATCAATGTCTGATAACGTATACGCAGAGATTCATCAGAGAATTTGACTAAATTTTCACTGCCAAAAAGCATCGATGTAAAAAGTGCTGCGGCTAGGCCTATAGGCAAACCTAACCTCACCTTTTGTCAGCCATTAATTGAGCATAAAGGTCACGAAATTCACTATCCCAAACTCGGTCATCAACCACCCCAACTCGTCGGTGACGAATAGTACCCATAGCATCTAACAAGTAGGTTTCCGGAGCTCCATAGACACCAAGATCAATCCCCAAACGCCCTTGCTCATCAAAGATTGAGAATACATAGGGGTCCCCTCTCTCTTTCAGCCAATCGATTGCGGCCTCTCGATTATCTTTATAATTTAATCCAATCACCTTGACGCCCTGTTCAGCCAACTGATTTAACATTACATGCTCGATACGGCAAGCAAAGCACCAGGTTGCCCAGACATTCACCAAAACAACCTCGCCTGCAATATTCCGTTCATCTAAGCTTCTATTTGCGTCATATAAAGAGGGAAGAGTAAAAGCCGGGAACGGTTCTCCAACTAGGGCTGAAGGTAATTCCGCCGGATCTTTGTCAAGACCGAGCAACAAAACAATGGTCAAAACCGCGAACAAAGCAAGGGGTAAAAATAACGCGAGTCTATTCAAAGGCGAGTCCCTCACTCTTTACATTGACACTTTTTTTCAGACGTCGTCGTCGATAGCGCTTGTCCAAAGCTGCCAGCAAGCCACCCAACCCAATCAATAAGCCACCCAGCCAAATACAGCGCACGAAGGGTTTAACCTGAAATCTAATAGCCCAAGCCTGATCACCCAGTGGTTCACCCAAAGAAACATAAAGATCACGATTTAATTGACCATCAATGTCGGCTTCGGTCATAACTTGTCCACCAGACTTATAGCTTCGCTTCTCGGGTGATAAACTCACAACGAACACGTCACCAGATCTCACCTCCACATTCCCCCTGTAGGCGATGAAATTTGGGCCTTCGACACGTTCAACATCAATGAATTGGAATTGATAGCCTCCTAAATCGGTGCTATCTCCTGGCGCCATGCGTAAATCTTTTTGTACATCATAAGCCGTACTTAGTCCTACACCGAGAGCGCAAACAGCTAACCCAATATGAGCAATGAGCATTCCCCAGTAACTACCTGACAAACCACTTAGCGATGATAGCTTACCTCTACTCTTTAACCAGAGATCCTCTAAACTCATAGTCACAACCCAGAACACCAACAATAAGATCACGACAGCTGTCAGCGAATAAGTTGACCACGACAGCTTCTCCACCATAACCATGGGCAACGTTAAAGCCATTATCAAGCTCACAATGGATGGAACTAAGCCTTTACGCAGGAGGAATCTACCCTCCGTGCTTTTCCAGCGCGTAAATCCAGCAAAACCAAGGCAAACCATAAGGCCTGACATCAGGGGAACAAAAAAGAAATTAAAATAAGGAGGTCCAACAGAAATTTTTCCCATATCTAATACGTCGGCAAGTAAGGGATAAAGTGTTCCAATCAGAATCATAGCCATAGAGCTGACTAAAAAAACATTATTAATCAATAACATGGTTTCACGAGACCAGCCGCTGTACGACGTCGCTGAGCGCATGGTCGGCCCTCGCAAGGCGAACAACAAAAGCGATCCCCCGACCACTATGCTTAAAAATATCAGAATAAAGATTCCACGCTCTGGATCGCTGGCAAAGGCATGGACCGAGGTAAGAACCCCTGAACGCACTAAAAATGTGCCCAACAAACTTAATGAAAAAGTTAAGATTGCCAGCAACAATGTCCAGCTTCGAAATACGCCTCGTTTCTCGGTGGCGGAGATGCTGTGCATTAGCGCTGTACCTGCTAGCCATGGCATAAATGACGCATTTTCCACAGGATCCCAAAACCACCAGCCCCCCCAGCCAAGCTCGTAATAAGCCCACCAACTGCCAAGACTTATACCAATAGTGAGAAAGACCCATGCAACATTAATCCAAGGTCTTGACCATCGCGCCCAAGCACTATCGAATTGACCGCCAATAAGGGCCGCAATCGCGAATGCAAATGGGACTGAAAACCCAACATAACCCATGTAAAGCATAGGCGGATGCACAATTAAGCCAAAGTCTTGTAACAACGGGTTTAGATCACCCCCCTCCACCGGAGGTATAGGCAGAATTCGCTCGAAAGGATTGGAAGTGAGCAATAAAAACAATGCAAACCCGACTGAAATTGCGCCCAACACGGAGAGCACTCTCGCTGATAAAACCAGAGGCAATTTACCACTACATAAAGCCACAGCAGTCGACCAGCCAGATAAAATCAGTGCCCACAACAACAACGAACCCTCATGAGCCCCCCATACAGCACTTATTTTAAATTGCAGTGGTAGCAGTGTATTTGAGTTGTTAGCCACATAGGCGACGGAGAAATCATCTTGGATAAAGGCCGTAGTGAGGCAAGCAAAAGATAGGGCCACAAACACGAACTGTCCGGCAGCCATGGAATGGCCAACGCGCATCCAATTTGTATGGCCAGAAAATGAACCAATCATGGGCACAATCGCCTGGATAACGGCCAAGCAAAGGGCAAAAATTAAAGCAATATGACCCAACTCGACCGTCATTGAGTGCCCGCCGCATTTTTCCTTTTGTTGATATAAGCCTCGCTCATAGACTCTTTCACCTCAGGGGGCATGTAGTTTTCATCGTGCTTAGCCAGGACTTCAGTTGCCTGTAAAACCAAATTTTTATCTATTTTCCCGGCCGCAATAGCAGCCTCACCTTCATCGAAAAGGTCAGGCAAAATACCTGTGTGCTGAACAACCAAAACAGCACTCCCATCTGTCACTTTAAACTCGAGCGCTAGAGAATCCATATCTCTTACGAGGCTACCCTCCACCACCATCCCGCCAGCACGCAAAAACACACCTCCTGGCGCCTCACCCCGAGCGATCTGGGAGGGCGTATAGAAATAGTTGGCATTCTGGCCAAGCATATAAATAATTAACCCACTCGCCAATGCGCCAGCCACAATAACTAACAGAACTACCTGCAACCGTTGTTTACGTGAGTTATTCATTAATTACCTTCTCCAGCTGTCTTTTTACGCAATTTTTCACGCGCTAAGTCTTGCGAAACTTGATTAAGAACGGTCTTGTGCTGTAACAGAGGTCGCACAATCAAGCCTATTAAGACTGTTAGAGTCACGAACACGGCTGACCAAACATAGAAGCCATGACCACCCATATCTAGTATCTGATTAATAGTTTGAAACTGAACTTTCATTGCCTTTTACCCTCAGTTGAGCCGTTCAACTCGCCGACCAGATCGCCAACCCAGCCAGTCTTGCGCTCACGCCGAAGTATTTCTACTCGAGTAAAAAGACATAAAGCCACAACGTAAAAACAATAAAACCCCAGAATCATAACCAATAACGGTTGAAACATATCAGGGTGCATACTCGGCGCAGAGGTCAACTTAATCGTTGAAGGCTGGTGCAGGGTGTACCACCAATCAACCGACTTATAAATAATCGGAATATTGACCGTCCCAATCAAGGCCAGTATAGCGCTAGCCTTATTGCTCGCTTCTTCGTTATGGAAAGCATATTGCAACGCTAACACACCAAAATATAAAAACAGTAGAATCAGCATCGAGGTGATTCGAGCATCCCATACCCAGTAACTTCCCCAGGTAGGCTTACCCCAGACAGCACCCGTAAATAGCGCCAAAAAGGTCAGTGCTGCCCCGATTGGTGCCGCCGCCTTCATTACCATATAGGACAATTTCATTTTCCAAATTAGCCCGATTGCACCAGCAGTGGCCATCAGAAAATAGCCCGCCAGAGCGAGAAAGGAAGCAGGAACATGCATATATATTATTCTGAAACTGTTCCCTTGCTTAGCATCTTGAGGTGCAAACCCTAAGCCCCAGACCAAGCCGATTGTTAATAATATAAAAGCCAATAATCCCAACCAAGGCAACCATCGTGTGGTCGTCTGGTAAAACCATAAAGGAGAGCCAAGACGATAAAACCATACCCAATTCATAGATTACTATCCAACATCTAGTTAATACTCGTTAATCGAAGCACGCTAGCTATAGCCAGCGGGCACAAGGCAATCGCAGCTGCCAGCATAGCGCCAAGAATCGCTAGAGGAGCCGTCCAAATAAGACCATCAATACCATACTGCACTGTCGCTCCACCAAATATAATCACCGGCATATATAAGGGCATCACTATAAGAGCCAACAACATGCCGCCTTTGTGCAAAGATACCGTTAGTGCTGCACCCACGGCACCCAACAAGCTAAGACAAGCCGTCCCTAGCGCCAAACTTGCCATCATAGGTAAATAGCCAGCCTCTGGCATAGATAGCATTAGTCCTAGCAAAGGTGACACCAAGGTTAAAGGCAGACCAGTGATCAGCCAATGGGCTGTGACCTTACCCAAAACAGGCATAACCAAAATTTGTGGGCTAATTAGCAGCTGCTCAAGAGACCCATCTTGGTAATCCCCAGCAAATAAACCACCCACAGAAAGCATGGTAGCCAGCAACGCCAAGACCCAGATAATACCCGGCGCAATCTTCGCTAAACTCGCTAGATCTGGTGTCATACCTAAAGGCACCAACGTTGAGGCCATCACAAAAAAAATTAAGGGACTAGCTGCCTCACCAAGCCGACGATACGACAGCAACAAATCTCGCCGCAGATAGGCATAAAAACTGTTGCTAGCCTGTTTTCTCATGGGCAAGCTCTCAACAAAGTTTCACCAAGCACCGGGTAATGACGGACACCTTGCACGTCTAAATCTTGGTGAGTAGCCACAACCACTGCCCCGCCCGAGCTAACATGGTCGCTCATACACCATTCAAGCAACTTTACTCCGTCACGGTCCAGTGCTGTAAAGGGCTCGTCTAAATACCAAAGACGGGCATCGCTAACCAAAAGCCGCGCCAAAGCAACCCTACGTTGCTGTCCAGCCGAAAGCTTATAGCACGGTATATCGGAATAACCCGCTAAACCTAGCGCCTCCAGAGCATCTAGCACAGCAGTGGAACTTAGTTCAGATGTGGCCATCCAAAGCAAATTCTCTTCGGCCGTGAGCATTAATTTGACCGCCGACTGATGACCAATAAATAAGATATCAGACAGGTACTCAAGCCGACATTGGGCAATGCTTTTACCGCAATATAGAATCGTGCCTTCCGAAGGTTGCAACGCTGTAGTCAACAAACGTAATAACGTCGTCTTACCACTTCCATTTGGACCCTCGACCTGGAGAATCTCCCCAACGTCAAGATGCAACTGATCGCAACTAACCACTGTCGTGTCATCGCGCTCAAAGCGAAGATTTTCGATTGTTATAAGAGATGGATGCCCCACCAATAAGCCTCGATATGGGTTTATTTCAAGGGTGTTATTATGCCAAATATAGGAGCCAATATGTTGACTTTCGAATAAATAATTGCGGGTAAGCTACGCCCCTCTAGCTTTAGTCAAAGTCGTCATCCAAATCATAGACTTCTGTTTGCCTTCGCATGCGCGCTTCTTCGAGCTTCAACTCCACGCGCCGTTTAGCGTCTAAGCCGATAGGCGAACTCTCCTTTTCACTGAGTGATTGCTCTTTATCCGATGCTGCAACATCTAAATCATCCATATTTAAGACGTTTTCTAGGCCATCTGTGTCCTCTAACTCACCACTCATAAAGCAACTCTCTAACTAAAATCAAACGCTAAAATATGGCCAGCCACTATTCAGTGAAAAATAAACCCAAAAAGATTCTCCGTCAAACTTTAAACTCGACTTTTTCATCTGCCATAATTAGCCATTGTGACCTGTATTATTCATTTTATCGTGAAGCAAAGCGTAAGCATCCAAAAGCAACCATCAAAGAGTTTCGATTGAGCTCCCAACCTATGACCCTTACAATGCGTTAAATCTACGGAATTGTTTATGAAAATCTATCGAGTCGGCGGCGCAGTTCGCGATAAATTGCTCAACTATCCCTGTTTTGAGAATGACTGGGTAGTGGTTGGTAGCTCTCCCGAAGAAATGATAAAACTCGGTTATCAGCCTGTGGGCAATGACTTCCCTGTATTTATTAATGCTGAAACAGGCGAGGAATACGCTTTGGCTCGGACCGAAAGAAAGTCAGGCGTAGGTTACCAAAGCTTTACTTTTCACACAGCGCCCAATATCAGCCTAGAGGATGATTTAATCAGACGCGATTTAACTATTAATGCTATTGCCGAAGATGAGGACGGACATATTATTGACCCTTACGGTGGTCGCGAAGACTTGAGTCAAAAAGTACTGCGCCATGTATCTAATGCCTTTGTTGAAGATCCGCTGAGAGTACTTAGAGTTGCTCGATTCGCTGCTCGCTACCACCATCTAGGTTTCACTGTAGCGCCGGAAACTCAAACGCTGATGAAGTCCATCGTCAATAGTGGCGAACTAACCCATCTCGCTGTTGAGCGAGTGTGGAAAGAGACTGACCGCGCCCTCTGCGAACAGTCACCTGACCTCTTTATCCAGACGTTGCGCGACTGCGGAGCTCTAGCCGCTCTTTTACCAGAGGTAAATAACCTTTTTGGTGTTGCACAAAGAGCTGACTATCACCCAGAAATAGACACTGGCATTCATACTCTAATGGCACTGCAACAGGCAGCAATACTGTCTGATAAGCCTGCTATTCGGTTTGCTGTCTTGGTCCATGATTTAGGTAAAGGAATTACCCCCGATCATATTTTACCGAGCCATTCAGGGCATGAAGCGAGAGGCCTGCCCCTAGTAAAAGCGGTTTGTGATCGACTTAAGGCACCCAATGAACATCGTCAGCTAGCAATGACCGTTACTGAATTTCATCTTTTGTGCCACAAAGCACGAGGATTACAGCCAGATACGTTACTGTCTCTGCTGAAAACCGTTGGCGCTTTAAAGTCTTCGACGAAGCTAGAGGACTTTTTAACCTGCTGCACTGCCGATGCAAAAGGCCGCACAGGCTTTGAAAATAGAGACTATCCATCTACCCCATATCTTAGAGCCGCGACCAAAGCACTTCAAGGAATAGATATTTCCGACATCGTCAACTCAGGTATTAGTGGCGCAGAGATTGGTGAGCAGCTAGCACTGCGTCAAACAGATATTCTTCAGCAGTTAAAAGACAATTATCAGCTATAAACAAAGGATCAAATCATGCAGGAACCCGACCAAGCGCCCGTTATACTAATTACTGGAGCAGCAAGACGCATAGGGGCCGTGATAGCACAGTTATTCCACTCTCAGGGTTACCGAGTCATTATCCACTATAATCGCTCAGCCTCTGCTGCGGACAAACTGTGTCGCGAATTAAATAACCTCAGAGCGGACAGCTGCCTGTTGGTGCAATGTGACCTAAATGAGATAATTGGACTTGATAAAATAGCCGATTTAGTCAGCTCAATAGGACGGTTGGATGTCTTGGTTAACAATGCCTCCAGTTTTTATCCAACGCCCATCAACGACTGTGATGAAAATCAATGGAATGACCTCATCAACAGCAACCTCAAAGGACCATTTTTTCTTTCTCAAAAGCTAGCAGCATCATTGACCAAGCATTGCGGAGCTATCGTTAATATCTCCGACATGCACGCAAGACAGGCTCTACAAAACCATCCTATCTATTCCATTGCCAAAGCTGGCAACATTGCTATGACTAAAACTTTAGCCAAAGAACTCGGCCCTGATGTGCGCATCAATAGTGTGGCACCGGGTGCGATACTCTGGCCAGAGCACGAATCAGACGACACAGCGAAACAGGATTCAGTACTTAGCAAAGTGCCAATGGGTAGGTTAGGAACCGAAAATGACATAGCGCAAACAGTCTACTTCTTAGCGGTTGAAGCCACATACATGACAGGACAAACCATTGCTGTAGACGGCGGTAGCTCAAACAGTCTGTGAGGAGATTACACCTCTCTAGTGAAAATCATGGCCTAACCAGTAATATTTTTACCTTGCCACGTAAAGGGGACAGGCCAGAGTTTTTGCTTGTCTTTGTTATAGGACTGCCAGTGATCAGCATAGCTTAGACCCGTAATCGGGTGTTTCGCATCAGGTGCGATTTCAGCCAGAGGTAAAAGAACAAAGGCATTTTTCAACACTTCATCCCGGGGTAATTGAATGCCGTCAACCTCTCCGCTAACAGCATCCATAGTCAATATATCAATGTCTAAACTCCGCGGACCAAAACGAGGAGCGCTGCGATCACGGCCGTTGTCATTTTCTATTTGTTTAAGAGTGATAGATACCTCACTCAATGAACTCTCAGAATAAATACCCACGACAAGATTTAAAAAATTATCACCTTGAAAGCCCACTGAATCACTTTCATAGACAGAAGACAGTATTAACTCACCGAAGTGCTCGGCAAGGGCATCTAGCGCAGCACCAATACGCATATGACGTTCAATATTACTACCAAGACTTAGATAAATAAGTGCCACTAGGGGTGTTCCCCTCGTTCAATAATAATGCCAACGTCTTGGGAGCCTCGCAAAGCACCGGGTTTGCTCACGCGCAACTTTAACCAAGGCACTGAGAATTCATCACGTACAATCGAGGCAACCTCTTCGGCCATGCTTTCAACGAGCAAAAATTCGCTTTGATTAATAAATTTAATCAGACGCTTGGCGATAGATTTATAATTGAGCGCGTACTGAATGTCATCCGTCTCAGCAGCCTTTCGGATATCATGAGCCATCTCTAGATCGAGACTAATGGTTTGCTTAACTTCTCTCTCCCAATCATAGATTCCTATAATGGTTTCGATACGCAAGTCTCTTATATAAACAATATCCATCAAATAATTTCCTGTTAGTAACCTACACTATTAATGCTATCTAACTGGTCAAGAGGCCATCTAGGTATCGCCGAGATAATCAGCGGATTGCGTTGCCCCGCCAATAATCTTCGGCAGCCTGCGTAAGCAACCATCGCCCCATTATCAGTACAAAACTCATGACGTGCATAAAACACCTCGACGCCCTCTTTCTCAAGGGCGACCTTCAATTTATGTCTTAACCGTGTATTAGCCGAGACTCCACCTGCAATGACCAATGTTTTCATTCCTGTTTGGCTCATCGCCCGACGACATTTGATCACCAAAGTATCAACCACCGCTTCTTGAAATCCGGCACAGATATCGCGGACTGTCAGATCATCTGGCAAAGGGCTATCACCACGGTGCTTTTCAATAAGATTGCGTGTGTGGGTTTTCAAGCCAGAAAAGCTAAAATCTAAACCCGGCCGATCCGTCATGGGCCGAGGAAAGGAAAATCGATCTATCTCTCCCTGGTCAGCCATAGCCGCCAACACAGGACCACCGGGATAATCAAGGTCGAGCATCTTAGCCGTTTTATCAAAAGCTTCTCCTGCAGCATCATCTAGAGACTCACCGAGCAGTTCATACTCACCAATGGCGGCAACTGACACCAACTGGGTATGACCACCAGACACCAGGAGTGCAACAAAAGGAAATTCAGGGGGCTTATCTTCCAACATGGGTGCCAAAAGGTGGGCTTCCATATGATGCACGCCAAGCACTGGAATATCCAAGGCATACCCAAATGCAGTAGCCATAGACCCTCCTACCATTAATGCACCTAACAACCCAGGGCCAGCAGTATAGGCTATTCCATCTAGTTGCTTCTTATTCACGCCTGCCTGAGCGAAAACATCATCTAACAAAGGTAAAATTTTTCGCACGTGGTCGCGCGAGGCTAACTCAGGTACAACACCGCCATAGTCAGAGTGCAGTTTTACTTGGGAATAAAGTGTATGTGCCAGCAAACCCTTTTCACTATCATAGATAGCAACACCGGTTTCATCGCATGACGTTTCAATACCTAGAACAAGCATGTAGGGCAGACTCTCATTAAAAGGTGAGCATAGACAAGCGGGGATTATAGCAACAGTTCCCTGTCCAAAGTTAAACCCTTGAGTCTAGATTTGAAAACGCTCCATTTATAGACAAAAAAGACTCATAAAACCAAGCAAAAAACTTTGCATCGACTAAGCTAAGTGTATAGACTACGCGCCCTTGAATGGTTGGTTACGAGTTGACCAAACTTACAAGGTATTTTCACTACAGGATTAACTATACATGCCAAGTGTGCGCATTAAAGAAAACGAGCCCTTTGACGTAGCATTACGTCGTTTTAAACGTTCTTGCGAAAAAGCTGGTGTCCTAGCTAAAGTTCGCAGCTGTGAGTTCTACGAAAAGCCTACCTGGGTGCGCAAGCGTAAAGCTGCCGCCGCAGTGAAGCGGAACCAAAAGCTGGTTTCACGAGAATCACGCAAGTTTATTCGGCTGTACTAAGCACCAAACCGGGTTCATTGTGTTTGATGCAAAACAGTAACAAGGAGCGCCAATTGGGCGCTTTTTGTGTTTCTGGTATTCATAAATTTTATATTGAGGTCGCTTATGTCGATGAAAACGCAACTCACTGATGCAATGAAAGACGCTATGCGCGCAAAAGATAAACCACGTCTTAGTGCCATTAGACTGATGCTCTCGGAAGTAAAGCGTATCGAGGTAGATGAGCGCATCGAGATCAGCGATGAACGATTAATAGTCATTCTCGACAAAATGATCAAACAGAGACGAGATTCCATCACGCAATACGAAGCAGCGGGTCGACAAGAACTCGCAGATATTGAAATCGGTGAAATCACTGTTATCCAAGAATTCTTGCCAGTTGCACTCACTGAAGAAGAAATCAGTATCATGATTGCCGCGGCTATTGGCGCTACTGGTGCCGAATCAATGCGGGATATGGGCAAGGTCATGGGCATTCTAAAACCGCAAATCCAAGGGCGTGCCGATGGCGGTGCAGTAAGCGGACTGGTCAAGTCGGCTTTAAACGGTTAAAGGCAGTTCCTTTCCGTGGTGAAGACGTTACACTGTGGTTATCATGACCAATGACGTGTAAGACTGATGGCCGGACTAATACCCCAAACTTTTATTGATGATTTACTAGATCGCATCGACATAGTCGATGTGGTCAACGGTCGCGTTCAGCTAAAAAAAGCAGGTAAGAACTACAAGGCCTGCTGTCCCTTTCATGAAGAAAAAAGTCCCTCTTTTACTGTCGCGCAAGATAAACAGTTTTACTATTGTTTTGGTTGCGGTGTCGGAGGAAATGCTCTTGGTTTCGTCATGGAATTTGATCGTCTCGATTTCTTGCCTGCTGTAGAACTGCTGGCTAAAAATGCTGGCATGGAAATCCCTCGAGTTGCGGCCCCCGACCAAAAAGCGGTCAAACAAAAAGACAGCCTATTTTCAATCCTGACTGAGTCAGATAAATTTTTCCGCCAACAACTGAGAACACATAAGGCAGCAAGTTCAGCGGTTGACTACTTAAAAGGGAGAGGTCTGAGCGGCAAAATTGCAGCCCAATTCGGGGTGGGATATGCGCCTCCAGGATGGGACAATCTATTAACAGCATCGGGGGTTGATGCTGAAAAAATCAAGCTACTCGACGAGTCCGGTATGATCATTGTCAAACCGGAAGAAAAAAAACAATATGATCGATTTCGTCATCGCATTATGTTTCCAATTCGTGACCAGCGAGGCCGTACCTTAGGTTTTGGAGGCCGGGTCTTAGACGATAGCACCCCCAAATACCTCAACTCTCCAGAAACGCCTGTGTTTCATAAAGGACGAGAGCTCTATGGGTTGTACGAAGCCCGTCAATCGTTAAAAGAGATTCCCTGCTTGATTATGGTGGAGGGCTATATGGATGTGATTGCCCTAGCCCAATATGGAATTGCCAATGCCGTAGCCACGCTGGGCACTGCGTTAACGGAAAATCATCTGCAAAAACTATTTCGATACACTTCTGAAATAGTATTCTGCTTTGACGGCGATAATGCGGGCAGGAGAGCTGCGGCTCGGTCTCTAGAGATCGCACTTCCTGAAATGCGCGACGGCGTGTCAGCTAAGTTTCTCTTCTTACCCGATGGTGAGGATCCAGATACCATGGTTAGAACCCTTGGTACTGCTGCATTCCAAGAAAGAATCGATAAAGCGCAACCACTTTCAGAATTTCTATTTGAACAACTCAGTGAAGGTGTTGACGCCTCAACAGCAGATGGTAAGGCTCGATTAAGTAAAGTCTGTGCACCCCAAATTAATCGAATCCCACAGGGAGTGTTTCGCCAGCTTATGCTTGAAGAGCTTTCTCGAAGAACAGGAATCTCGGCGGATAATCTCAAAGATTATGTTGCTACTCACATTACACCACAACAGCGTGCCGAAGCCGCAAAAGAAAAGGCCCCAGTGGAAACTCGCACAGACTCCTACGATAATGCTGCGCAACAGGGTGATCACCATTATGCCGAATTTGAGGACTCACTAGTCGCAGATGATTTTCCGAGTATCAGCCAGACTAAAGCATCCAAAATCCGTCTTTCTCCGGTAAAGTTTTTAACCGCACTACTGATTAATCATCCCGCTTTAGCTGAATCTGCTGAAGATATCGAGTTTTTAAGCTTATCCCCAGACGAAGACACTCAACTATTTCTTAGGGTTCTAGAGGTTGCGAAGGAAAACCCACACTACAAACCATCCCATATTTTTGCCTACTGGCTAGGCACTCATGGCAACCAAGCTGAAACCAAGATATTACAATCTCTTGCTGCTAGCGAGCTATATCACCCTCCAGTTGGCACTGGTCGAGACGATCATCAAGAGTTTAATGACGCTCTTAAACATGTGACCCAGACCGCGTTTGAGGCTCTCCCAACTCAAGAAAAAGCCACGCATTTGCTTGGACTAAAGGCCCTTGGCGAACGGGAAATCAAGCAGTTACATAAGATACGTCTGCAGCTGTCAAGTGACCCTCAATCAGTTGATCTAAAAAACAAGATAAAACAACGACTTGTAGTCTAAACTAAGAAATATAAAATAAGCCGAATAAACCGCAGTTTGTCGAGGACAATCTGTTATTTATTCGCTATAATCGCGCGCTACTTTTCAACCCTCAACTAGGCAAGATTGCTCTATGACTGAAAGCACTGATAAGCAACGATCCGGTATCAAAGATCTCATCGCTAAAGGCCGTGAGCAAGGGTACCTGACCTACGCGGAAGTTAACGATCACCTACCAGAAGATATTGCTGACCCCGAACAGGTCGAAGATATTATTCAGATGATCAACGACATGGGTATTACGGTGTATGAAAACGCGCCCGATGCTGAAACGTTATTAATGAGATCTGGTGACAATACGCCTGATGAAGTTGCCGCTGCAGAGGCCGCAGCCGCGCTTGCCTCCGTGGAATCTGAACAACATCGCACGACAGATCCTGTGCGCATGTATATGCGTGAAATGGGCTCGGTTGAGCTATTGACCCGCGAAGGTGAAATTGAAATAGCCAAGCGGATTGAAGAAGGCACACGAGAACTAATGTCTGCTGTCGCCGAATGGCCATCCACTGTTGCAACTGTTATTGCAGGGTGGGACAAGGTGATTGCTGGCGATAAAAAACTAACAGATCTTATTAGCGGTTACCTTAACCCCATGGAACATGTGCCATCCGCACTTGCACAACAGCAAGCAGCTGAGGCTGCAGAAGCTGAGAGAATCGCCAATGGCGAAGAAATTGAAGAGAAAGAGGAAGAAGAGCAGCATGAAGGAGGCCTAGATCCTGAAGTCGCGACTGAACGCTTTGAAGAAATCAGGAAGCAGCTAAAAAAAGCAGATAAATCTGTTGCCAGAACCGGCAGATCTAGTGATCCAGCCCTCAAACAAATGGCTGAGTTGGCAGAATTATTTAAGTATTTAAAACTGACACCTCGCCAGTTTGATCCATTAATTGGATTGATCCGAGCAGCGGTTGAAAAGATTCGCAAAGAAGAACGAAACATTATGAAACTCTGCATTCGCTTTGCAAAAATGCCACGAAAAGAGTTTATAAAATCATTTCCAGGCAATGAAACCAATCTTAAGTGGACTGGCTCTTTAATAAAGGCCAAAGCCGATTACTCTGCGGGCATTACTAATCAAGAAGTCGAAGTTTTGCGGTCACAGCGCAAGCTAGCGCAAGTCGAAAAGGCCAGCGGTCTGTCAATTTTACAGATTAAAGACATTAATCGTCGCCTTACCATTGGTGAGGCCATGTCTCGCAGAGCCAAGAAAGAAATGGTAGAAGCGAACTTGCGACTAGTGATCTCCATTGCTAAAAAATACACTAATCGTGGTCTCCAATTTTTGGATCTTATCCAAGAAGGTAACATCGGCCTAATGAAGGCCGTCGACAAATTTGAGTACCGTCGTGGTTATAAGTTCTCGACCTATGCAACTTGGTGGATTCGTCAGGCTATCACTCGATCAATCGCCGACCAAGCGCGTACTATCCGTATTCCAGTACACATGATTGAGACCATCAACAAGCTCAATCGTATTTCGCGGCAAATGCTTCAAGAGATGGGTCGTGAGCCCTCGCCCGAAGAATTGGCTGAACGCATGGAAATGCCAGAAAATAAGATTCGTAAGGTATTGAAAATCGCCAAAGAGCCTATTTCAATGGAGACGCCCATTGGTGAAGATGAAGATGCCAGTATTGGCGATCTTATCGAAGACAATACTATCGCACAGCCTATTGATGAAGCGACCAAGCATAATTTAACCGATTCAACTCGTGGCGTATTGAGCAGCTTAACCGCTCGCGAAGCAAAGGTATTGCGCATGCGTTTTGGTATTGATATGAACACCGACCATACGCTTGAAGAAGTAGGCAAACAGTTTGATGTGACAAGAGAACGAATTCGTCAGATTGAAGCCAAGGCCTTACGTAAACTACGTCACCCGACCCGCTCGGACCATCTGCGTAGCTTTATTGACGAGTAATAATGATTTAAGGGCCCATAGCTCAGCTGGTTAGAGCAGTCGACTCATAATCGATTGGTCGTAGGTTCAAGTCCTACTGGGCCCACCATTTTTACCTAAATTATCAAACTTACTATAAAACCAAATATCTGGAAACAAACAAAAACTACATAAATTGGTTTTAGCCATTTCTGATAAGCATATTTAGTACGAAAGATTTCAAACCAGCGCCTATTAATACCTCTTGCATTATATGTTGCGAAATATATTTGCCAGCAAGCATCTACAGCAAAAACTATCAAGACAAATAGGACAAACTTTCCCACTATTCCGCCCGCCATTAAGCCTTGAGTTAGTTCAATGACATTTCCTCTAACGAGTTCAGAGAAAAAAGCACTTAAAATCAATGAGGTGGCCCATAAACCATAGAGCAACCGCAGTAGAGTGATTCCCAAACTGAATTCTCTCAATGATGTTCTGGTCATGGGATGCAGGTGGCCCCTTTTGCGTCGAATAAGAACGTAGATTTATTTTTATACGCGTATGTATATTAAATATAGCCCAAAAAAGTCCAGCTGGTTAGAGCGCTCGACTCATAATCGATTGGTCGTAGGTTCAAGTCCTACTGGGCCCACCATTTTTAAGTGTCTTACGGTTTACTTACATCAGATTTCTCACTGGCGACCCATAATAGTATCGCTTTTTCAGTCATTGGCAGTGTCATGCTGCCATTTTCTAAAATACGATCGTGGAAGCCACTCAAATCGAAATTATCCGCTAACTCTCGCTCTGAAAAATCCCTTAATCGACGAATTTCCAACATACCCAGCATATAAGCATTTGCTTGGGCAGGCCAAGATATATAGCGG
>JABILI010000051.1 GCA_018654575.1 Porticoccaceae bacterium | reverse complement strand
GTTGAGGCCCTCGGTTATGTGGTTGAAAATCGATGGCTGGGCTCAGTACTCCTTGAGCACCTCAATCAATCTAAGGTTGAGGTTCAGATGAACTCAGAGGTTGCACAGTTCAAACCTTTATCGTCCGGTATGCAGATGCATTTAAAGCGAAGTGATTCCTCTAATAGTGAATTAGAGAACCACTTAGTGGAGGTTAGTTTAGTGGTAATTGCTGATGGAACAGAATCTCAGACTGCCCAGAAACTGGGCATCTATAGTAATACGACGTCCTATAATCAAAGCGCTATCATTGCCAATGTAGGGCTTGAAAAATCACATAATGGCATCGCCTATGAGCGATTTACCGATCAAGGCCCTATGGCCATGTTGCCGCTTTCTGACTATGACGGCCAGCATCGTAGTGCGCTGGTATGGGCACGATCCACTGGGATTGCAGAGCAGTTGATGGCTTTAAGTGATACCGATTTTCTCCACAGTTTGCAGAAAATCTTTGGCTATCGACTGGGGCGGTTTAAAAGTATAGGAAAGCGTGGCTCCTATTCTTTGGTGCTGGGCATAGCGAGCGAACAGGCACGGCGAAACGTTCTGCTTATGGGTAACTCAGCTCATAGCCTTCATCCGGTTGCTGGCCAAGGTTTTAACTTATCTCTCCGTGATGCAGCTACTCTAGCCTCAATAGTTCAGCGAGCGCGAGAAGATAGCCGACCTATTGGCTCGTTGGAGGTACTAGAGGAATATTATCAAGAGCAGTTGAGTGATCAGCGCAACACCTTAATATTTAGCGATAGCTTGACGAAATCGTTTGGTCGCGCATCATCGCTTGCTGCTTTAGGGCGAAACACGGGCTTGCTCACTCTGGATCTAATACCAGGGCTACGGCAGCGTTTCGCTAGGTTTGGGATGGGTATGTCGAACACTGAGGCTAAACATGGCTGATTTAGGCAAGGAACCTTACGACATCATTATTGTTGGTGCGGGGATGGTTGGTGCCAGTGCAGCCTGCCTGTTGGCTCAGGTACAATGCACCGGGCAAGACAAGCCTTTAAAAATTGCTTTGATAGAGTCTGTTACTGCCAGCTCTTTTGACAATCAAACATTTGATCCTCGTGTAGCGGCAGTCACTGAGAAATCTCGTCAGCTACTAGAGTCATGCGGAGTCTGGCAGAGCATAGAAAGATTACGCGCTAGTCCTTATTTGGCAATGCAGGTTTGGGACGCAGAGAGCACGGGTAAAATAGGCTTTGATTGCCACGCTATACACCAGCCAAATCTTGGGCACATCGTTGAAAATTCAGTGATTGTTCAAGCGCTACTCGCCGAGATAGAGACGTTGGATAATATTGATCTTATTTGCCCGGCAACTATTTGTGAGTATCAAGATGAAGATGACAGCATTAGTGTCCAGCTTGGTGATGGCCGTTGGTTGAGTGCAGCATTGCTAATAGGAGCCGATGGCGCCAATTCAAAAGTGCGACAGCACTCTAAAGTTGAAACTAAAGAGTGGAGCTATCATCAAGAGGCGATAGTCGCCACTATTGAAACCCGGCATTCTAACCAACAGACAGCTTGGCAATGCTTTACGCCAAAGGGGCCTTTAGCGTTATTGCCTTTAAACAATAATGGTGATTTGCGCCAAAGTTCTATTGTTTGGTCTCAAGAATCAGAAACGGCAAAATCACTTATGAATCTTAGTGACGAGCAATTTTGTGCTGAGCTCTCTAGAGCTAGTGAGTATTGTTTAGGTGATGTTGTGTCGATAGAAAAACGGTTTAGCTTCCCTCTTATACAACGTCATGCGATTGATTATGTAATGCCGCGGATTGCACTGGTGGGTGATGCGGCGCATTCCATACATCCGTTAGCGGGTCAGGGGGTTAATATGGGATTTGCAGATATAGAGGTTTTAGTAGAAGAGCTTGTCAGGGCGTGCAGCCGAGGCAATGATATTGGCGAAAAGCTTATTTTGACTCGCTATCAGCGCCGACGAAAGCCCGATAATCTAGCAGTGATGGCACTCATGGAGGCATGTAACAGATTATTTATTGCAGACCAATTGCCGCTGAGATTTCTGCGAAGTCTGGGCATGTCGACGCTAAACAAGTCCGGTACTGTTAAAAATGAACTAATTAAGTTAGCCATGGGTCTTTAAAGTTATGATTCTTCTTTGTCCTCTGCCAGTCGCTCTTGGCGTTTTTGCTCTTCGAACAGCACGGCTTTAATTTCTTCAAGCACTCCGTCCACGTCTGAAAGCTCAGTCGCTTCGGCGAAATTACCCTTTAGTTCAACGCCAGGTTTTAGCTCCCCATCTTCGTACAGAGCCCAAATTTCTTTAGCGTATTGGGAACCCAACAACTCTGGTGCAAACTGGCCGTAGTATTGAGTCATGTTATTTACATCTCGTTCTAGCATAGCCTCGGCATGATTGTTTGCTGCAGCGTCGACAGCCTGCGGGAGATCGATAATCACGGGACCGTAATCATCTACTAAGACATTAAATTCAGATAGGTCGCCATGCACGATGCCCGCGCACAGCATTAAGACAACGTAATGCATAACTAAGGCGTGGTCTTCCAGCGCTTGCTCAGCACTCATGGACACATCGGCCAAACGGGGAGCCACTCCACCTGTTTCATCGGTGACCAGTTCCATCAGTAAAACACCATCAAAGCAGCCATAGGGCTTAGGCACGCGAACACCCGCATTGGCGAGTAGATAGAGGGCATCTACTTCGGCATTTTGCCAGGTTTCTTCTTGCTGTTTGCGTCCGTACTTTGAGCCCTTTTCCATAGCTCGTGCCCGCCGGCTATTACGAACTTTACGCCCTTCTTGATATTGTGTTGCCTTTTTGAAGCTGCGTTTCATCGATTCTTTGTAGACTTTTGCGCAGCGCATTTCCGCACCGCACCGTACCGTGTAAACGGTGGCTTCTTTGCCACTCATTAGCTGACCAATGACCTCATCGATCAAGCCATCCTCAATGAGTGGTCGTAATCGTTTTGGGGTTTTCATTTACCGTGCTTCACGGGCTGAGCATTCATAATATTTTTATGTTTATCTAGAGCTAAGGCAATTAGTTTAAATGAACCATTGTTGGCTAATACCTCAACTGACCTAAAGTGTTTTTTTGCACTTCGCTCTAACGGGATAAAGGCGTTGACCACAAATAAGGCCCACCCAGACGAGGACAGTAGTCTTTTTGTGGCTCTAAGAAATTTATCGGACATATCACCATCGACAGAAAAGCCTTGATGAAAGGGCGGGTTACACCAGACAGTGTCAAAGCGCTCGACAATATTATCGCCAGCATCCGCTGCAATGACTTTAAAGTCAGCAAGGGCAGCTTTTAAGTTTTCTGTTACTGCGAGTAATGCTGCAGCATTATTATCGGTTGCGGTTACATGGCTTATACCATGCCGGCTTGCTTGGCAGGCCAAATAACCATAGCCGCAACCGAGATCGAGAAGGGTCTGAGGTGGCTCGGAAAACTGGGTTAGAAACATTGGTATATGCTCAGAGAGAAACGCGCTACCTCGATCGATTTTGTCCCAACCAAAAATACCCGGCTTAGTGATTGGGGAGAATGGCGGTAGTTTTTTACTCTTTCTAGTTGAGGGGTAATTTTTATCATCCAAAAGGGTTCGGTTAAACTCGTGCAGGGTGATGGTCGCTAAATAGCCCTTACCTTTTTTTTCTGCCGCGGTGCGATCACCAAACAAAATACAGGCTTGCTTAACATAGGTTTTGACGCCGTCATTTTTTTCGCCACTTAACACTAAAGTACCACCCAATTTGAGTAACCTTGATGCTTGATTAATGACATGGTGGCTGCAGGCCCTCTCTTTTGAGACTCGATATAGAACTACATCATAGCTATGAGGCTCTATTGAGGAAAAATCAAAATCATTAAATTCGGCAACTAATCCAGCGTTGCTTGCTTGCTGAGTAATATCATAACGATTGCTGATTATTTTTAGTGATGTGTTTTGCCCTGCGCCTAAAGAGGCCCAATCGCACTGAGACCAATTTTCGTCAGTAACAGCCAAACATTTACCCTCCATACCCTGGTTACCTTGCAGCCATAGAGCTAAGCGGGTGACATTGGGGTCTGTAAAGGGCCGCGGCAAATCAAATCCATTATTCATCGGATACAGGCAACCTCTGACTCGGTTAAAGGTCTATAGTCGCCTTCGTCCAAGGACGTGTCGAGGATGATCCCGCCTACTTTGGACCTATGTAATTTAACGACATGGTTACCCAGGGCTGCAAACATTCTTTTAACCTGATGATACTTACCTTCGGCGATGTCTAGGGTTAGACAGTGGTCATCGACTTGCTCCATTACAGCGGGTAAACAACGATGCTTTTCACCCTCGAGTAAAACACCCTGGGCGAGTTTTTCTGGATAGTCTGGGGCTATTGGATTAGCCAAGGTGACCTGATAGATTTTTCTGCAGTCAGAACGCGGCGAGGTTAGTCTATGATTCCATTTACCATCGTCAGTGATCAACAAAAGACCGGTGGTGTCGATATCAAGACGGCCTGCAATCTGCAGTTCGTCACTACGATGCTCGAAAATAAGGCTGAGCGCCGTCGGGTTGTGGTGATCCTTGGTGACAGAGACCACACCAGCAGGTTTGTTGAGCATAAAATAACGATCTTTTGCGGCATGGATGATTGAGCCGTCAAGACTAACTACTTGATCAGGGGTAATTTTATTTGCTGGATTCGTGCATGGATTATCACCAACACAAACTACGCCAGCTTTGATCATGCGTTTTACTTCTGCGCGGGAAAGATCAGTTGCATTGCTAATATATTTATCAAGTCTCAAGATTGATTGCCATCAGCAAGAAGTTGAGCGGCCTCTTTAGCAAAATAGGTCAAAATACCGTCTGCGCCGGCTCGTTTAAACGCCAATAAAGATTCCATAATGATCTGTTCACGGTTCAACCATCCCTTATCAAAAGCGGCACAATGCATGGCGTATTCGCCACTAACTTGATAGACAAGCGTGGGCGCTTTTAACTCATCTTTGACGCGACGCAGAATATCAAGATAAGGCATACCTGGCTTAATCATAATCATGTCCGCGCCTTCATCAAGATCTAAAGCACACTCATGCAAAGCCTCGTCAGCATTGGCGGGATCCATTTGGTATGTTTTCTTATCACCGCCTTGAAGTTTTTTTGAAGAACCTAGAGCGTCTCTAAATGGGCCATAGTAGCTAGAGGCATATTTGGTGGAGTAAGCTAAAATTTGGGTATTTTCAAACCCATTCTCTTCGAACTCTTCACGAATAGCGCAAATTCGACCATCCATCATATCTGAAGGCGCTACAATATCTGCTCCGGCTTCCGCGTGAGACAAAGCTTGCTGTACTAAGGCCACATTAGTGATGTCATTGAGAACATAACCTGTATCTTCATCGACAATGCCGTCTTGGCCATGAGACGTGAATGGGTCAAGTGCAACATCGGTAATAACACCTAATGTTGGCGTGGCCTCTTTGATGGCTCGAACTGCTCGTTGCACTAAGCCATCTGGGTTGTAGGCCTCTTCTGCTAAAAGCGTTTTTAGTGTTTGATTGACCACTGGGAAAAGCGCTATAGCAGGAATGCCTAATGCTGCAATCTGCTTAGCTTCCTTAATTAATAGGTCAATAGACAGTCTATTGACACCAGGCATCGATGATATGGGTTCTGACTGGTTTGATCCTTCAATAACAAATAAAGGGAGAATCAAATCGTCCACAGACAGTTTAGTTTCCCTGACCAAACGACGAGAAAAGGCGGTTGCGCGGTTACGCCGCATACGCGTGTAGGGATAAGGTCCGCGGTTACTTTTAAAACTCATAGAGTCTCCAATAGAACAGCATTTTTCAGTCATTTATTCGTTTAAGCTTCGCATGATACGCAAAAAAGCGATTTACCACATGGTTATCGCTAAGCGAGCCAACCATTAAAGCGTCCTTTAAATTCGCGCAAAAACGCGAGAGGCGGCATTTAACGTGTCTTCTATATCTTGATCTGTATGGGCTGCTGACATAAACCCAGCTTCATAGGATGCCGGCGCCAAATAAACTCCTTCTTCCAACATGCCATGGAAAAATCGGCCGAAACGTTCAGTATCACATTTCATTACTTGACCGTAGTTGATGATCTTTTCTTCTTCAGAGAAAAAGATACCCCACATAGTGCCAACGTGGTTACTTGTTAGAGGGATCCCCGCCTGTTTTGCTCGATCTACCAAACCTTCTACTAGCCGGGTGGTTCGATTAATGATGGGCCCTAAGAAACCAGGCTGGGAGATTAATTCTAATGTGGCCAGTCCAGAAGCCATTGCCACCGGGTTACCTGAAAGTGTGCCTGCCTGATAGACCGGCCCTAGTGGGGCAATGTGTTCCATAATTTCGCGCTTACCGCCAAAGGCACCGACAGGCATGCCACCACCAATAACTTTACCTAAACAAATTAGGTCGGCGTCGATACCATAGTGACCAATGGCGCCCTGCTGACTAATACGAAATCCAGTCATGACCTCATCGATAATAAGCACAGCTCCACTGGCCGTGCAGCACTCTCGAAGTGTCTCTAAAAATCCTGGGATCGGAGGCACACAGTTCATATTACCGACGACTGGCTCAACAATAATACAGGCGATTTCATCACCAATGCCAGCAAAAACCTGCCTAACCTGTTCACTGTCATTATAGGAAAGAGTTACTGTATGGTCGGCAAGACAGCTTGGAACTCCAGGGGAGCTAGGTACGCCGAGGGTTAAGGCGCCAGAACCCGCCTTAACGAGCAAAGAGTCTGAGTGTCCATGGTAGCACCCCTCAAATTTAATGATTTTATCGCGGCCGGTATAGCCACGTGCCAGCCGAATTGCACTCATGGTCGCTTCGGTACCTGAATTAACCATACGAATCATGTCCATTCCTGGAACAATAGAGCAAATCTTATTGGCTAATTGGATCTCTAGCTCGGTTGGCGTGCCAAAGGTCATGGCTTTGTCCAGTTGCGCACGAATAGCCTGCAATACGTCCTCATGCCCATGCCCTAGAAGCATTGGCCCCCAAGATAAGACGTAATCAATATATCGGTTGCCGTCGGCATCAAACATATAGGCGCCTTTAGCTCGATCGAAAAATATGGGGGTGCCGCCTACAGCGCGGAAAGCCCTAACCGGTGAATTTACACCGCCCGGGATGTGGCGTTGGGCTGCCTTAAATAGTTCTCCTGAACGAGAGTTTGATGCTTTGGCTATATCCAACATTAAATTTTCCTGGCGAGTAAACGATACTACTAGATGTGGGTTTGGTATTATCCTTAATTAGAAGGGTAGAAGCTATTTAACTTACCTAAAAGGGCTGAACAATCACTAAAATAACAATAGCGACCAAGAATAATACCGGGACTTCATTAAAGACGCGAAAGTAGACGTGGCTTTTATCACTGCGATTATCGGCTAGTTTTTTCATGTGACATAGGCACATGTAATGATAGCCAATGAGCAAGAGTACGAGACCGACTTTAAGTTGGAACCAAGTCTGACTCAGATAAGCGTCTGGCGCCATAGATACCAGCCAAAGGCCTAACACAATGGTTGCAATCATTGCTGGATTGGCAATCCCACGGTACAGTTTACGTTGCATCACCTTAAAACGCTCAATGCTAATTTCATCCTCCGACATAGCGTGATAGACAAATAAGCGCGGCAGATAAAAGAGAGCCGCAAACCAACAGATCACGGCGATCACATGAAAGGCTAATACCCACTTATACATTTGATACTCCATTAAAGCGATACTTCTACTGATACCGCAAGGTTTGGCATAGTTGGTTGAGTGACTTTGCGGTATTATAGGCGGCTAAAGACGTTCTGGATATTTAAAAGCGAGGCTTAGGTGATTAAAGTTGGAGTTATTGGTGGGACAGGTTATACCGGAGCAGAGCTTCTACGTCTGTTGACAGGTCATCCTAATGCTGAGATCGCTGCGGTTACTTCTCGTAGCAACCAAGGAGAGCTAGTCTCAGATATTTATCCAAATTTGCGCGGTATTGTTGATTTGCCCTTTGTCGCACCTGAATTAGATAAGCTAAGCGGTTGCGATGTAGTATTTTTTGCGACGCCTCATGGCGTAGCTCAGAGTTCAGTGCCAGGCTTTTTGGAGGTCGGCATAAAGGTGATTGATTTATCTGCTGATTTTCGGCTTCGTGATCAATCAGTGTGGGAAAAATGGTATGGCCAACCACACCAAGCTTCAGGCTTGCTGTCTCGTGCTGTGTACGGCCTTCCAGAGGTTAATCGTGAAGCCATTATAGAGGCAGATTTAGTAGCTTGCGCAGGCTGCTACCCGACGAGTATTCAGCTGGGCTTGCTCCCTTTGCTAAGGCAAGGCTGCGTGGATAGTAGCGATATTATTGCTAATTCTGCCTCTGGAGTAAGTGGCGCCGGTCGGCAGGCTAATATTGCCACCTTATTGTCTGAAGCTAGTGATAGCTTTAAGGCTTATGGTGCGTCGGGTCATCGGCACCAGCCAGAAATCGAACAGGGTCTTGAAGATATAGCGGGACAATCTGTGGGACTTACCTTTATTCCGCATTTGCTGCCTATAAATCGCGGGATCCATACGACTATCTACGCTAACTTAGTCGACCTTAATGTCGATGTCCAAGAATTGTATGAGCGTCATTTCAAAAATGAACCTTTCGTTGATGTTTTGCCCGCAGGCAGCCACCCCGAAACGCGTACAGTGAGAGGTTCAAATTATTGTCGAATTGCAGTCCATAGACCTGATAACGGTCGCAAGGTGGTTGTTCTGGTGGTGGAAGATAATTTAACCAAGGGCGCTTCTGGGCAAGCTATCCAATGCATGAACTTGATGTTTGATTTGCCAGAGACCTTGGGGTTGATGATGCCGGGATTATTGCCTTAATGGCAGAGCGGAGGTCCATTGTTGTCACCTATCGCCAAGGCTTTAAGTATTGGATGTATGGGATATTGTTGCTGGTAACTGTAGTCTCCCTCATGGCTGGTATGTTTTGGGAGAGGAGCAAAGCATCAGGAATATTAGCTGAAAAACATGAGCTTGCTAGTCGAGTATCGGCGCTAGAGAGCTTGGTGAAATCAAAAGTCACAGAGCTAGAAATGATCAGAGTGAACAGTGAGGTTGACTCAGTAGCTTTGGAAAATGCAAGACAAGAAATGATGGGGCTGCAAGCGCAGACATATCAGGACCAAGAGCAATTACAGTTGTACAGAGAACTCCTTGAGGACATCACTCCTCCAAGTGGATTATCGGTTAGCAGATTTCAGCTAACATTGGTTGATTCGACTAATATAGCTTATCGCTGGGTTGCGAGACAAAAAACAGCTAAAATGGAAACATCCACTATTTTGGCTGATATACGGGTAATGGGAATTCGGGGCGATAAGCCTGTGAGCTTGTCATTGTCTGAATTGGATACTGAGGTTAAAAAAATGCCTCTTGCCATTAAGTTCAAATATTTTTCTATTAATCAAGGTATTTTAAGCTTACCTGATGGATTTAACCCTGATACAGTTGAGATAAGTTTGCGTTATTCTTGGAGTAAAAAGCTTATCTACAAGAAAGCGTTTGATTGGAAAGTTGAGGAATAAGATATGTTTACAAATAAAAGCACTAGTGAAAGTCTGGCGCCTTCGTCAGAATCGACTACCTTAGTAGCGGCGGGCACAGAGCTTAAAGGTGATCTGAATTTTTCTGGTAGTTTAGAAATTCAGGGATCAATTGTTGGTAAAATCGTAGCGGATGATGAAACCGCTCAAATCCGGATTTTAAATGGAGGATCAGTTCTAGGTGAAATCTGGGTTCCTAATGTCATTGTAAATGGCCTTATTAAAGGCGATATATATGCTTCTAAACACATACAGCTGGCGGCCAAGGCAAAAGTCGAAGGAGCTATCTACTATAGTTCGATTGAGATTGAGCGAGGTGCCGATATTGGGGGCAAGTTAGTGCATGAGATTCCCGCGACCAATGTCACTGCTTTTCAGAAAGCGGGAGAGGCTATTGACTCGAGTAGTGAGTCTAAACCTAAAGTCGAAAAATAGTTCAAAAGAATCAAAAGTAGACTGAGCTTTATAGTAAGTTTCCAGTCACGGAGCAATCATGTCAGGCATTCAAACATACATTCCTACGGCGCTAGAGGTTACTGACCGTGCTGTGGAAAAGGTCCAGAGTCTTAAGACCGAAGAGCAAAACGATGACCTCAAACTTAGAGTGTATGTCACCGGTGGGGGATGCTCTGGTTTTCAGTATGGATTCTCTTTTGAAGATACCATGGCGGAAGATGACACCCTGGTCAGTCGTAATGGCGTGACGGTATTGATTGATTCATTAAGTTTTCAATATTTGGCTGGCTCTACAGTGGATTATGAGGTTGGCTTAATGGGATCCAGATTTTTGATTACTAACCCCAATGCTTCTACTACCTGTGGTTGCGGCGCTTCATTTTCAATTTAGATGACGATGATTAGATGCTAGGGTAAATAGATGCAGCCTAATATGGTTTCTCGAGATGCACCCGTGACAGCCGGCACGTTCCCGGGTTTCATATCAATGCGTTGTTTGGCTAACCAAGCAAAGGCGCAGGCTTCTACCCAGTTTGGTTCCAAGCCTAGCCTTGCGGTCGAGTGAATCGCAGGCATTGTTCGCTGTAGCAAACTTTCATTTAGTCTTCGAATGAGCTCCAAGTTAAATATCCCTCCACCGCAGACGAAAATTTCGTCTATTGGCTCTGCCAAATCGGCAATCGATTGCGCAATAGTGTCGGCAGTATAAAGCGTTAGAGTAGCCTGAATATCTGCTGGAGTAAGATCAAACAGGTGTGTTTGTTGTTCTAACCAGTCCAAATTAAAATCTTCTCTGCCCGTACTTTTAGGGCCTGTACGACTAAAGAAATTGTGGTTTTTGAGTTGAGTGAGTAACGCATCGTTATATAAACCGGTGGCGCCCCATTGCCCTTCATCGTCATAGTTACTATTTGTGTATTTCTGGCACCATGCGTCGAGCAGAATGTTGCCCGGCCCAGTATCAAATCCACGACAACCGCTACTCGGGTCCAGAATTGTGATGTTGCTGATCCCACCGATATTGATAATGACGCGTGTTTTGTCGGGATGATGAAATATTTCACGATGAAACGCCGGTACGAGAGGTGCCCCTTGGCCGCCATAGGCCATATCTTTTCGACGAAAGTCAGCGATGACGGAACATCCAGTCACTGCTGCAATTTGGTTAGGGTTGCCGATTTGTAAGCTGAAGCCAGGCTTGATACCGGGGGGCTGGTGGCGAATAGTTTGTCCGTGAGAGCCTATGGCAACAATGTCTTTACTGCTGAGATTTAGCTGGGTCATCAGCGCGAGACTTGCCTCTGCAAATAATTTTCCAAGACAATGATCAGTTTCTGCTAGTAGCTGCACATCATCTTGGCCTGGCTCACTCAAGGAAAGAATCTGGGCCCTTAACTTAGCGGGCATAGGGTGGCTATAGCTTCCCAGTAGGTTTAAATTTTTATGGGCAAAGGTAACCGCTACGACATCGATGCTGTCTATACTAGTGCCAGACATCAAGCCTATAAAGGCGGCGATATTTTTCATATTATTGGTTTAGTTGGCACTAGTTGTATTACTCGGAATTATGGCTAGCTGACGGGCCGCCTTGTACTCGGCAAGCTGTGCTAGCACCGGACTGACGGCAAGGTCAAATGCTAGTCTGTCAGTTTTTGGGATAGGTCTCGCTTGAGGCAATGTAACGGTGCGTGGATTGCGATGGACACCGTTGACTAGAAACTCATAGTGTAGGTGTGGACCTGTAGCATAACCAGTTGATCCGACAGTACCGATCAGTTGCTTTTGGTGAACTGATGCTCCTTTGCGTACTTTTTTATTGTTCAAATGTAGGTACTTTGTTACATAGGTCTGACCGTGCTGGATGAATATGTAATTTCCATTGGCTTTGCTGTATCCAGTTTCGATGACTTTGCCATCTCCAGCGGCATAAACGGGAGTTCCTCGTGGCGCGGCATAATCCACTCCGCGATGCGCTTTAATCATTTTGTGAATCGGATGTTTGCGACGCATGTTAAATCCAGAACTAATGCGAAATATATCAAGCGGTGTACGTAAGAACGTCTTGCGCATGCTGAGTCCTTCGGGAGTATAGTAGTTGCTTTGGCCTTTCTTGTTGGTATAACGGGCTGCCTGGTATCTTTTATTGCGGTTAGTAAACGAAGCAGCAACGATATTCCCGGTTGACAGTTTCTCCCCGTCAATAAATCTATCTTCAAATAAAAGGGCAAAGGAATCTCCTGGGCGGATATCAAAAACAAAGTCTATGTCCCAACCGAAGATATTAGCCATCTCCATGATTAGTTTGTCGGGCAAATTCGATTGTTTGCCAGATAAGTAGAGAGAATCTTCGATAACACCTTCTCTATAACTTAATATAATCTCAGGTTCACGGACTCGCTTTTCAGTTACAAAGCTGTCTTCCTGACGGATGAATATCTGGCTCTCAAGTGGAGTCTTTACGTAGTGGAGTTCAATGAGCTGTCCATTGTCATTTACCCCAAAGCGCAATTTTTCTCCAGGGTAGAGGTTGCGAAGCGATTTACCGTTGGGCGACGAAGAAATTTCATAGACATCTTTTGCTGAAAATTTGGCACGCTGAGAAAGAGTCGATAAATTATCACCTCTACCGACAAGATGTTCTTGCCACATCAGCTGCAGATCATTTCCTTCCTTGACAGCAGGTACGCTATCGAGGGCTATAATAATGGGCTCGGCAATCAATGCCGGCTGTATTTTTTTGTCGCCAGGTGAGAAGTAAGCTGTCACAATTAACGTTGCCGCTAGGATGGCTACTAAGAGGTCTCGACGAGGGAAATCCCGCGCCAAAAGGAGCAAAAAATGACCGATTTCTTGTACTTTTTTAATCACGTTATGCCACCAATTCTAATATTAAGCCGTGATTTTAGCTTGATTGATTAAAAAGATACAATGCCATCTAAAGGTGGTAGTTTGGCGAGCTTACTGCGGCGGTAAATAGTCGAGGGGTAGATCAAAGGGGGCTGTTAGCGTTAAGATCTTGTATTTGTTGCGTCAATCTGTAGAGTTGGCGCTCATTTAAATTGAGTGGTAAAGAAGAGTGGCAATGAATCTCAGCGGACATCAGTTAATCGAGCAATTAACTCAGAGAGGGCTTGTAGCCCAATACTCTGGCGATCAAGAGTTATACACTCATCTTGATCAATCTCGCGTTTTGTATTGTGGATTTGATCCTACTGCTGAGAGTTTGCATCTCGGTCATTTGGTCCCCTTGCTGGTGTTGAAGCGGTTTCAGCAGGCTGGTCATACTCCTATCGCTCTAGTTGGCGGTGCTACCGGTATGATTGGCGATCCCAGTTTTAAGGCAGATGAAAGAAAGCTCAATACGCCAGAGGTCATTGCCAGCTGGGCGGATAAAATCAAACGTCAAGTTAGCCAGTTTATTGATTTTGACTGTGGTGAGACCTCCGCACTAGTGGTTAACAATCTTGATTGGACGGCTGAACTGAGCGCTTTGGATTTTTTGCGCGATGTCGGCAAGCACTTCTCAGTCAACAATATGATTTCAAAAGAGTCCGTTAAGCAGAGGATTGATCGCGAAGGTTCTGGCATCTCTTTTACTGAATTTTCGTACTCTTTGCTACAAGGGTTAGACTTTGCAGAGCTTAATCGACTGCATGATTGTACCTTGCAGGTTGGAGGAAGTGATCAGTGGGGTAATATAGTTGGCGGCATTGATCTAAGCCGACGGCAGAATAGAGCTCATTGTTTTGGCCTTACTGTTCCGCTTATTACTAAGGCCGACGGTACAAAATTTGGCAAGACCGAGGCGGGGGCTGTCTGGCTCGACCCATCAAAAACATCGCCCTATAGTTTTTACCAGTTCTGGCTTAATGTTGCCGATGCTGATGTGTATAAATTCCTTAGTTATTTTACCTTTTTGTCTCTGGACGAGATTCAAGCAATCGAAGCTGCGGATGCTGCAGCTGAAGAGCGACCTCAGGCGCAAGCTATTTTGGCGAGTGAGGCGACGTCACTGGTCCATGGAGAAGAGGGGCTGAATGCTGCTTTGCGTATAACCGAAGCATTGTTTAGCGGCAACCCGGTCGATCTATCAGAATCAGATCTTAAGCAGCTGAGCCAGGATGGGCTGCCATTCTCTCGCCTGTCGAATAGCGACTTAGTTGATAAGCCGCTAACCAATTTGCTTGCTGCCGCTGGGATGGTCAAGGCCGGGCGTGAAGTGAAAGACGCTCTTGCACGCAATTCAGTCTTTATTAACGGTGTTGCCAAGGGCTCGCAAGACAATATGGGAGCCTCTAGTAGCCTTGCCGCTGAGCACGCTCTTTATGGGAGGTTTTTTCTCGTCCGGCTTGGAAAGAAAAAGTACCATCTATTTGAGCTTATTTAGCCTCTTTTTTAATCAGCTTGTCGGTAGCCTCAAAATAAACCTAAATACTTGTTGACAGTATGCCGCCTGCCTGTAGAATGCGCGCTCCCAACAGGGTGAGCCGTTAGCAAATCAGCGGCAATAAGTATAACTTCAAAGGCTTACTATTTATTTGAATTATACTGTTGACAAGCTAAGTCTTGGCGCTAGAATGCGCGCTCTCAGCAGGAATGTTGAGAGGCGAATAAAACGTCAGGAAAAGAGAGTGAAAATAAAGTGTAATATTTCACTTTCAGCTGTTGACAAAGGGGTTGCGATCTATAGAATACGCGTCCCGCTCATCGAAGCGAATGTTCTTTAAAAATATAATCAAGCAATGCGTGTGGGCACTTGCTAATTGATATTGGATTATTAAATATCATAAGTAAGTTCTCATCGCATCATTTATGAATGTGACAAGTTCAATTTATGAAACTGAGATTTTGAATGGTAAAGCAAGTTTTGCGTAACCATTCCCTCTCCTTAAACGGTGAGGTTAAAGATTAAACTGAAGAGTTTGATCATGGCTCAGATTGAACGCTGGCGGCAGGCCTAACACATGCAAGTCGAGCGCGAAAACACTTCGGTGTGAGTAGAGCGGCGGACGGGTGAGTAATGCTTGGGAATCTACCTAGTAGTGGGGGATAACGTGTGGAAACGCACGCTAATACCGCATACGTCCTACGGGAGAAAGCGGGGGATCTTCGGACCTTGCGCTATTAGATGAGCCCAAGTCGGATTAGCTAGTTGGTGGGGTAATGGCTCACCAAGGCTACGATCCGTAGCTGGTCTGAGAGGATGATCAGCCACACTGGGACTGAGACACGGCCCAGACTCCTACGGGAGGCAGCAGTGGGGAATATTGCACAATGGGCGAAAG
>JABILI010000026.1 GCA_018654575.1 Porticoccaceae bacterium | reverse complement strand
GATACAGATATCCATGAAGACGACTCGATCTTTCATCGCGAAACACTCACGCATTTTTTCCTCAAGCTCGTCAAATTTGGTCACCTTCATTCCCACATGCCCATAGGCTTCTGCTAAAGCAACAAAGTCAGGTAGCGAGTCCTCATAAACACTCTGAGAGTAGCGACTGTTGTACTGCATGTCCTGCCACTGCCTAACCATACCTAGGGCCGCATTATTAAGATTAATAATTTTAACCGGCAAATTATGCTGACTACATGCAGACAACTCTTGGATGCACATCTGAATACTACCTTCGCCTGTAACACAGGCAACATCAGTGTCAGGAAATGCAAACTTAGCGCCCATGGCGGCCGGCAGCCCAAACCCCATAGTGCCAAGACCACCAGAGTTGATCCATTGTCTAGGATTGTCAAACAGATAGTATTGGGCAGCGAACATTTGGTGCTGGCCCACATCCGAGGTGATAATCGCTTCCCCTTTAGTGACCTTATAAAGCGCCTTGATAACATCCTGAGGTTTAATTAGATCGCCACCACTTGGTTCATGCCGAGATGCTGTATAAAGACCATGTTTAGCACGCCATTCGTCGATTTGCTGCCACCATTGTCCTATAGCGTCACCGTCGGGTGTGTTACCAGATTGCTCAATAAGGCTTAGCACCTCTTTTAATACGGAGGTACATGATCCTACAATAGGAATGTCAGCAACAATATTTTTGGACACCGTGGTCGGATCAATATCAACATGGATAATGGTCGCCAAAGGACAGAATTTCTCTAATTCATTGGTCACTCGATCATCAAACCTAGCTCCAATCGCAAAAATGACGTCTGCGTGGTGCATCGCCGTATTGGCCTCGAAGGTTCCATGCATGCCTAACATGCCAACAAATTGTCGGTCAGTTCCTGGATAGCACCCTAGCCCCATCAACGTATTGGTCACCGGATAGTTGAGTTTACGAGCCACGGCAATAAGGTGCTCAGCTGCGTTATCTATAACCACGCCACCGCCAGCATAAATAACAGGTCTTTTAGCCTCTAGCAGGGTCTTTACAGCACGTTTTATCTGCCCACGGTGGCCTTTGTCGCTCGGTTGATACGAGCGCATTTTCACCTCTGAAGGAAACTCATACGGCACTTTATAATTAGGTTCTGTTACATCCTTAGGTATATCAACTACCACCGGACCGGGACGGCCGGTGCCGGCTATGTAATAGGCTTTTGCAATAGTTGCCGCAATATCTTCAGGCTCGGTAACCAAAAAACTATGTTTAACGATAGGGCGAGAGACACCAACCATGTCAGTTTCTTGAAATGCGTCCTGACCAATTTTATTGGATGGAACCTGCCCTGAGATAACGACCAGAGGTATAGAATCCATATAAGCGGTGGCAATACCAGTAATCGCGTTAGTAGCACCTGGACCTGAAGTGACTAAGGCTGTACCAACTTCTCCAGTTGCCCGAGAAAAACCATCTGCAGCATGAACTGCTGCTTGCTCATGGCGGACGAGAAGATGAACGACATCCTCTTGTCGATAAATAGCATCATAAATATGCAGCGCAGCACCACCTGGGTAACCCCAGACATGCTTAACACCAACGTCGCGTAATGCACGGATTAAAATATCACCGCCAGATAAAAGTTCCACAATCGTTCCTCACTAATAAAGTGTAGGAAATGTCCCGGCAGAATAGGCTGTAACATCAAAATAGACGCCGCAACTGCGGCATGCTCAGTCACACTGATAAGTGCTTTAGACTGACCTTAGGGCTATGGGTAATAGCGCCTTCTGTGTTGATGACCAGCGACATTGATAACGTCTGCCTGGTACTCTTTCCAAAAACTCTACACTAATACGTGTAGATCCGCCGCATGGTAACACTTTATTGTTTTAAGTCAAAGGGTTATGGAGCAACATTACGGCGGACTATAACCTTATACTCAAAAGAGATTGACAATATTTTAATAACTGAGCCACCATGAGCCAAGTAACAAGTGACAAGATGAATACCAAATGGGATCTTATTGATGCGCGAAAAAAATGAGCCACTTAACGCTACGCTATTTATCATAGCGTTAACTTTTTTAGCATTATTGGTTTCTGCCTGCTCTAACGAAAAGCAGTCTACCACCACTATCATGGCCAATATTAATGGTTATAGCTTCGATAATAATCGTCAGTTGCAGCAATTTCAGACCTTTGTTTTTGATAACGGCAGAGTACTGGCAACCGGCGACTCAACTATTGAAGACAATTATCCCGATGCCAACGTCATCGATGGCGAGGGTCTAACTCTGCTGCCAGGCATAACTGATGCTCACGGACACGTTTCTAGCCTCGGCTATGCGCTGTTGCAAATTGATCTTCGTGGCGCCACCTCTGCCAGGCAGGTATCGTCATTAATTACGAAGTATGCCAAAGAAAAACCTTTCCTCAACTGGATTCAAGGGCGTGGGTGGAATCAAGTATTGTGGCCTGGGCAACAGTACCCCACGGCGCAAATACTTGATGAATTGATCTCTGATCGACCCGTATGGTTAGAACGAATCGACGGCCATGCTGGCTGGGCTAATAGTAAAGCTTTGGCATTAGCCGGCATCAATGCCAACACTATCAGCCCTCCCGGTGGCGAAATTATTCGTGACCGAACTGGAAATCCCACAGGGATCTTGATTGATAATGCGATGGCATTAGTAAATCAGGTCATACCCCCTCCTACAGATGAAGAAATGGCCGCAGCGCTGGTTGCGGCAACCAGCCACTTACTTAGGCTAGGGATTACCTCGGTACATGATGCTGGAGTCAGTGCTAGAGAACACGACTATTATCGCCAACTAGCTAACAATGGTAATTTAGACGTCCGTCTTTACAGTATGATTTCATCAACCGATCCAGAACTTGGCCGAATATTGTCAGCAGGTCCTAGTAACGACCCTTTAGACCTGTACTCTGCTCGCAGCGTTAAAGTGTATACCGATGGCGCCTTAGGGAGTCGTGGCGCAGCTCTTCTGGAGCCATATTCTGATCGAGTAGGCCATAGCGGACTGCTATTAACCTCAAAGGGACAGTTGAGAGCTATATTTAGTCAATCCATTCAGGCGGGCTTCCAGGTCGCTATTCATGCCATTGGCGATAAAGGCAACCGCATTGGTCTCGATGAAGTTGAGCATGCCTATACCACCATCGGTGGTCGTGAATTAAGGCACCGAATAGAGCATTCTCAGGTGGTTGCACTGGAGGATATCCCTCGGTTTAAAAGCCTCGATGTCATTCCTTCGATGCAACCAACTCACGCTACCAGCGATATGAATATGGCAGAAGATCGTCTGGGAAGTAAAAGACTAAAAGGCGCATATGCATGGCGAAGTTTTCTCGATCAAGGTAGCGTCTTAGTATCTGGATCAGATTTCCCTATAGAGCTTGCGAATCCTTTCCACGGTATCCATGCTGCTGTGACTAGACAAAATCAAGTCGATGAGCCCGATGGAGGCTGGATTTCAGAGCAGGCAATGACCACGGAAGAGGCCGTTCGCTCATTCACTATTGATGCCGCCTGGGCTGCGCACCAAGAAATGGTCTTGGGTGGACTCACTGAGGGGAAATGGGCCGACTTTATATTAGTGGATCAAGACCTATTCGCTATACCAGCAAATGAGTTATGGAAAACAACAGTCGTCGAGACCTGGTTAGCTGGGAAGTTAGTCTATGAAAAATCAGCTAATTAACAACGTTAGCCTAGTCTTTCACTAGACTAACATTATCAATTAGACGTGCAGCCTGAGTAAACATGGCTCCTAAAACAGTAATATCTTCATCATCATAGGCGGCAAGATCCAGCGTCTTACTGTTGCTGCACGTAATGTAATCAACTTTAAATCCTGCCTCTGAAACTCGCTCTGCAGCCATATTTTCGAGCTCAGAAAACTCTTTATTACCGTCTCTAATTTGTTCTGCGATCCAGTCGAGACTATCTTTGAGTACCGTGACAAGAGGTCGCTCATCATCTGTAATATAACGATTCCGTGAACTCATCGCTAGGCCATCAGTTTCGCGATGAATGGGTGCAGAGCTGATCTGTATTGGCAGGCAGAGGTCTTCAACCATTCGCCTAATCACGGCCAATTGCTGATAGTCCTTAATGCCAAAGACAGCTTCATCGGGCTGAACAATATTAAATAGCTTACTCACCACCGTAGTTACACCTTCAAAGTGCCCCGGGCGGCTTGCACCACACAAAACATCGGTCATAGTTGGGCATATCACCCGACTTTGTGTATCCAAACCATTGGGGTACATCTCGGTATCATCTGGATGAAACAGATAATCACAACCAGCATCACGGAGCTTTTCACTGTCACTTTGATAGGTACGAGGGTATTTATCCCAGTCTTCATTGAGACTAAACTGAAGAGCATTAACGAAAATTGAACAGACCACGATGTCATTAGTTTTCTTGGCTTGCTTCAACAACGCCAGATGACCTTCATGGAGATTACCCATGGTTGGAACAAACCCTATTCTTAGGCCCTGAATGCGATCTCTAACAAGATCGTCTCGGAGTCCACTGACAGTGTGAAAAACCTTCATTGTCGATTACCTTTGAGTCGCGCGTTAGTGATCCGCGAAATGATCGCCAGCAAGATTTTCAAAGCGAGTATACTTGCCCATAAACATCAAGCGACAGGTGCCGATCGGTCCATTTCGCTGTTTACCGATAATGATTTCTGCAGTACCCTTATCAGGGCTGTCTTCGTTATAAACCTCATCACGATATATAAAGGCAATCACATCTGCGTCCTGCTCGATTGCTCCAGATTCTCTAAGATCTGCATTGACAGGCCTTTTGTTCGGCCGCTGTTCAACATTACGGCTCAGCTGCGACAGCGCTATCATTGGGCATTCATACTCCCGAGCTAGCCCTTTTAATTCCCTAGATATTTGTGAAATTTCCTGCACCCTGCCTTCAGTAGAATTACTACCATTCATCAATTGCAGGTAATCAACCATGATCATACCTGGTCGAGCTTGGGCATAGAGAGCCTCTGTGTCCGCTGGGATATCAGCACCATGTTTAAGGTGCCACTCTTGGCGCAACTGCTCAACTCGTTCTCGAGTAAACTGCTTGATTCTATTGCGCATTTCAAGCGGCGTAATGCCTGCGGAATCGTCAATAAACAACGGCTTATCCTTTATTCGTTGCGCAGCACTACTAAGTCTTGGCCAATCGTCCTCAACCAAATTACCTGAGCGCATACGTGTTTGATCAATCTTTCCGATAGATGACAACAAACGAATAATTAATTGATTAGCCGGCATCTCTAACGAGAAAACTAAAACAGGACGATCTTGGTTAAGTACGGCATGCTCTACCATATTCATCGCAAAAGCCGTCTTACCCATGGAAGGACGGCCGGCAATAATAACCAAATCTGACTTTTGCCAACCTGATGTCATTTTATCTAGGTCACTAAAGCCTGTACTCAATCCGGTAATATCAGCATCGTTCTTAAATAACTCATCTAGACGCTCAACAGCTTCTTTAATAAGGGAGTTAACTTCCTTAAAACCACCCTTCTTAGGTCGATTTTCAATAATTTCCTGAAGCCGGCTCTCTGCTTCGGCAAGTAGCTTAGAACTATCCCAACCCAAAGGGTTGTAGCCTTTACGGACAATTTCACTGGCGGCGCCTATCAACTGTCTAACGATCGATCGTTCCAGTACAATTTGTGTGTAGGCTTTTATATTGGCCGAACTTGGCGTGCTACTGGCTAAATCAACGAGGTACTCAGCACCTCCAACAGCAGATAGTTCGTTAGAGTTTTGAAGCGACTCAGAAAGGGTAATCGGATCAAAGGGCTGGTTCTCTGCTGACAATCGACTCATCGCAGTAAAGATCAATTGATGGTCTTTACTGTAAAAATCTCTTTCGGACAAGACTTCGGCAATTGAGTCAAACGCATCATTCTTTAACATTAACCCACCAATAACAGCTTGCTCGGCCTCAATTGAGTGAGGTAATGGCTGACTGATACTGGGTTCTGCAAAGAGCGCTTCATTCATACCGGCGATATTTAACCTATGCTGACAATAGTTAATAAGTAGATTGCTGTACGAGTAGTATAAGTAATAAACTCGACAAACAAAAACGGCATTGCATCTTATTAAGAGGCAATGCCGTTACGCAACAACTTTAGACGTTTTCGACGATCTAAATTATTCCGCTTCGATAACGACGGTAATTGTTTCGGTTATATCTGTATGCAAGTGTACATCGATATTAAACTCGCCCACCTGACGCAAAGGACCTTCGGGCAAGCTGATCTCGTTCTTGCTTACATCACTACCAGCTGCTGCGATGGCCTCTTCAAGCTCTCTCGCGCCTACCGAACCAAATAATTTCCCTTCATCTCCAGCTATAGCAGAGATGGTAATGGAGCCCACTGCTTTTAGCTTGTCAGCACGGGCCTGAGCTTCGGTTAGCTTTTCAGCGGCCTGGGCTTCGAGTCCAGCCCGTCGCAGCTCAAATTCAGCAACATTTTTGTCGGTAGCGAAAACCGCTTTACCCTGAGGTATAAGGTAGTTACGACCAAAGCCAGCTTTAACATTAGCTCTATCACCAATATTGCCCAACTTACCAATTTTTTCGAGCAGAATAACTTCCATCTTAATATCCTCTGTATTTCACTAATCGTACGAGGTTAACCGTGAGTATCACTCGTTAACCTTGTTCTTAAATTCATAAAGCTGTCAGCTAATCCAACCAATACCAACAGCACCATCATAATAGGGCTATAAAGAATCAGCCCGAAATAAACAAACACTAACCAACGGCCACTCTTTACTTTAGCCTTAACCCAGTAATGTACCAGCGCCAAGCCCGCTAACATTAACGGAATAGAAGCTAACTGTACCCAGATTCTATAATCATCCGGTAACAACACTCCTGCACCCAGCAATATTGCCAAAGACAAACCTAACTTAGACTCTAACCTTAATCCATGGAATTCTTCTTGGAATCCACCCGGATTGTAAAGTAGTGCCTGCCACCACCTTGATACGAATAAGCTAACAACCGTACTCAGCGTTATCATCCATGCTGATATCGCGAGCATCATGGTGCCACTCGGTATCACCACACTCTGATCGAGTTGCTGTGATATCTGCGCAAAAACAGCTTCTATCTCCTGCACTACAGACGCCAGATCCGAGTCAAATACAACACCGGAGACCAACGCAAACAAAGCCCCAGCTATCACTGCACCGCTCAACGTGAACGACCAGGCTACAGTCTCACGAAGAACATTAGCAACTACCACCATATTCACTAAGGCGAGGCCTGAGACAATCGTTAGAAACGGAGTTGCCCCGCTAACAAAGTAACCTACCAAAAGAGGCAGCAACGCCCACAAAGCCACTAATGCCCCTTCACTGGTACCTTTAGTTAAGGTAACCAAGCCAATAGTTGCCTGACTAACAAAAGGAAAAAAACTACCCACTAGCGCTATCAAACAGGCCTGCACCCGCCCACGCATTATGAACTCAGCTAGGGCGCGCAAAACCGTTACCCTTATTGTTACTTATGGCTATCAGTGTACGGAAGCAACGCAATATAGCGCGCACGCTTGATTGCTTCAGATAACTGACGCTGATAACGAGCTTTAGTACCAGTAATACGACTTGGAACAATTTTACCGCTCTCTGACACGTAACCTTTCAACGTATCTAAATCTTTGTAATCAATCTCAGTAGCACCTTCAGCGGTAAAACGACAAAACTTTCTACGACGTACAAACTTAGCCATGATTATTCTCCTTTATCCGCATCTGATTGCTCTTTGACTTCGGCTTTATCTTCAACCACTGCCTCAGCGTTATCTGACTTTTCCTCTTCAGCAGCAGCATCCGCGGCCGCTTTTGCTTTATCTGCAGCTGCCTTAGCCGCATTACGACGCTCTCGCGCCTCTTTATCAGCACGCTCGGAATTTTCTAGCTTCATGATGGGTGAATCGCCTGTCACGGCTTCGTCACGACGAATCACCATGCTACGAATAACTGCATCGTTGTAGCGGAAAGTTGAGTTCAATTCGTCGAGAGCATCTTGACCGCACTCTACGTTCATCAAAATATAATGAGCTTTATGGATTTTGTTAATGGGATAAGCCAATTGACGGCGACCCCAGTCTTCAGATCTGTGGACAGTGCCATTACCTGCAACGATAGAAGCGGTGTAACGCTCGACCATACCAGGGACTTGTTCGCTTTGGTCTGGGTGGACCAAAAACACTATTTCGTAGTGACGCATTGTAGCTCCTCATGGGTTAGAAGCCTCCCGTTAAAGCTATTTAGCTACACGGTGAAGCAAGGAGTGTCGAACAACATTGTCCGACGCTTTAAAGGCGCGCTATTGTAGTGATTTGATGCAACACTTGCAACACAGGATTGCTAAACTTATTAACGGGCGTATTAGTCGCTTTTAGAATGATTTCGCTGCTCTTTAATAAGCGTCCATGCAGAGCTTATATTCGTCTTCGAATGCCTAAGTAAATAGGTAATTAAGATTTCTTCGATGGCGACCAGTAGATAAAATAGAATAACCAACCTAAACCAAATATCAGCATCAAGAATAATCAGTAAATAATAGGCTGGCGCTATTAACAACGCGGCGATCTTAGCGCCTAATGTGTGATAGCTAGGGTATTCGCCGAATTTCACTGACGCAACGACGAGGGGCACCAAAAATGACAATGTTGCCATCAGCAGAAAGACTGATTGCTCAGAAAAGATGTCCGGCCAGAGACCATATAGACCTAAAATCATAACGGCATAAGTCAGAGCATCACCCCAACTATCCAATTTAGCTCCAAACTCACTAGTTTGATTAAGCTTTCTAGCTAGATAACCGTCAAGAGCATCACTAATTAAAGATATACCGAGCACCCAAAGAAATAGCACCCCCGCTCCGGAAGCTGCCAGCCAAACTAGAACAGGAACTAACCCCAGACGTAAAAAACTAAGGATATTAGCGATCGAAAGTAAATTTGTACTCATAGTCTCCACAGCACCTAGACTTTAACCCTTTTCAGGACAATTCCCTTTGATGCTTAGATTAGCGCCTTTTCATGCCGCAATGCAACGTCAAATAACAGAATGTTGTTAAGTCAACTACGGATCGAAAATCAATAAAGGCTCTTCATAAACACATTACATTCTTATTGAGATGACTTTACTGCCCTTTGACGAACCGCCTCAAATAAACAGACCCCAGTCGCCACTGATACATTTAAACTTTCTACACTGCCAGACATCGGTAATTTAGCCAAAAAATCACACTGCTTGCGCGTTAACTGACGCATCCCATCTCCCTCTGCACCCATGACGATGACTGTTGGTCCCGTCAAATCTAGATCGTAGATAGTTTGATCTGCCTCGCCATCTGTGCCAACTACCCAGCAACCCTGTTGTTGTAATTTATCCAGAGTCCTCGTCAAATTCGTGACTGTCACCAAAGGTATAGATTCGGCCGCACCGCAGGCTACTTTTTGCACGATAGGCGTTAATCCAACAGAATTGTCTTTCGGAACAATGACCGCTTGAACTCCAGCGCCATCAGCGGAGCGAAGACAGGCTCCCAAGTTGTGGGGATCGGTGACTCCATCTAACATTAGGAAAAAACTACTCGCGCCATGCTTTCCTGCCAACTGCATAAGGAAGGTCTCATCATAGGTTTCACCTGGCTGGCAAAGTGCCATGACTCCTTGATGACGGCCCTCCGTTTTAGCGTCTAAGCGCTTAACTGAGGTCAACTGCAGAGCAATGCCGTGTTGCTCTGCTAAATTGTGAATCTTTTGAAGGCGATCATCTTTGCGGCCCTGCTGGACATGTAACTCAGTAACGCGCTGCGGCGCTGACTTAAGCATTGTCTGCACGGCGTGAATACCATAAATCCAATCCAAAACAATCTCCACCTTATTTAATCTGCTAATCGCTGATTGCGCATTGTACTGGCTTTGGGCACACTTCTGTTATGTTAATTTAACCCCAATAGAAACCTGCCTCAAGTAAGGATTTTTAGACCATGAGTCACAACATTAGTGCAACACCTTCCGCAAATCTATTGAGACGACTCGCGGGTTTTATCTATGACGCCTTTTTGCTGTTCGCAATATCACTGGGCTATGGCGCAGTACTGCTAGTCCTAAGGGTCATAATCGTCGGAGCAGACCAAGCGGCAATGGCAAACCCCCCTCCTTTTCTGCAATGGTTGAGCTTCATTGGTCTCTATTTAGCTCTTAGCGGCTACTATGTGATCTGTTGGCGTAAGCAAGGTCAGACAATTGGTATGAAAGCTTGGCGCCTAAAATTACAGCAACCGAATGGCGCGCTAGCAACACCGGCACAATGTTGGCAACGTTGCTTAGCAGCCCCAATGTCGCTCTTATGCTTGGGTGTTGGCTATTTATGGTGTCTATTGCCACCCGCCAAACAATGTCTTCATGACCGCTACACCGGCACACAAGTAATCGTGCTACCCAAAACTAACTGATCAATGACAGCAATAGGTAAAAGTCTATGACTATGAGTAACTTAATACTCGCACTAGATCAAGGGACCACCTCTTCGAGGAGCATGCTATTCAATCAGAATTTTAATGTGTGCGGTCAATCACAAAAAGAATTCACTCAGCATTTTCCTGATTCTGGATGGGTCGAACACGACCCGATGGATATTTGGCGCACCACCTTAGAAACGAGTCAAGAAGTCATGGCTAACGCTGGGATAACCGCATCAGACATTGCTGCTATCGGCATTACTAACCAACGAGAAACAACCCTAATCTGGGATAGAAAAACTGGCCTGCCTGTTTATAACGCCATTGTCTGGCAAGATCGACGAACGGCCGCTCTATGCTCCGAATTAAAGCACCTAAACCATGAAACTTTGGTTAGTGAAAAAACAGGCCTACTCCTTGATCCTTATTTTTCGGCGACCAAAATCGCATGGATTCTCGACAATACTCCCGGCGCTAGACAGAGCGCAGAGCGCGGTGAACTAGCGTTTGGTACCGTAGACACATGGTTGTTGTGGAACTTAACCGACGGTAAGTCACATGCCACCGATGCAACCAATGCTTCTCGTACTCTGCTCTATAACATCCATAGCGGGCAATGGGATGACTACCTACTCGACCTTTTCAATATTCCACGGCAGTTACTTCCAGACGTAAAAGATAGTGCGGCCGACTTTGGTAGCACCCAATTATTTGGCAAGCCAATCAAAATTTATGGCATTGCGGGGGACCAACATGCCGCCACTATCGGTCAGGCATGTTTTGAGCCTGGCATGATGAAATCTACCTACGGAACAGGTTGTTTTGCCCTGCTAAATACGGGGACTACAGCGGTAAAATCAAACAATCGGATGCTCACCACAATTGCTTATCAGCTAGAGGGTAAAACGACCTATGCCCTAGAGGGCTCAATCTTTATTGCTGGGGCAGCTGTGCAATGGTTGCGTGATGGGCTTGGCATTATTGACTCCGCCAAGCACTCTGGTGAACTTGCGGCACAGGCTGATAACCATCAACAGGTCTACATGATCCCTGCCTTTACAGGCCTAGGAGCCCCTTGGTGGGATGCTGATGCGCGGGGCGCACTTATCGGGCTTACCAGAGGAACTGGCCCGGCTGAGATCTCTTGCGCCGCCCTGGAATCGGCCTGCTATCAAACACTAGACTTGCTAAATGCCATGCAGGCCGACTGGGGAGACTCCGCCAAAGTAGTACTAAGAGTAGATGGCGGCATGGTAGCCAGCGACTGGACCATGCAGCGACTCGCTGACATCTTACAAACCCAAGTAGACCGCCCAGTGATTGCAGAAACTACCGCCTTAGGAGCAGCTTGGCTGGCGGGCTCCAAAGCTGGCTTATGGCCTGATCAGGCCGGTTTTGCCAAGAGATGGCAGTTAGATAAGACCTTTGATAAGCAAATGGGTAAAGCAGAGAGAGATTGCAAAGTAGCTGGTTGGAATATAGCTATTAGACGAGTGCTAACCAATTAAGTGCGTTAGATTAGACGTTGTGGACTGCCTAGCCACTCTTCCTGAGTAAATACAAGCCGAAAAACAAGCAGAAAGCTATAGGCCCTAGCACTGCAAACAGCACGGGGAACCCAAACACTATACTTAGGGGCCCAAGCATATCTTGAATAATTTTGAAGGTGATTCCAATCAGAACACCGACAAAAATCCTAAACCCCATAGTAGAGCTTCTCAACGGTCCAAAAACAAAAGAGATGCCGACTAAAACCAACCCAAAAATGACTAATGGTTGCAGTACTTTTCTCCAATATGCTAATTCATAGATCGCCGTATCAGCGTCTTGCTGCTGTAAAAATTCTATCTGATTGCTGATGGTTGAAATAGGTAGCGCTGAGGGTGCCAGAACATTTACCGTCAACACTTCTGGCGACAACTCAGAGTCCCACTGGCGTGTTAATCGCTTTTCTGTTGTGGTTCTATCGCTTTCAAACCGCGTAATTGAAACATTTTCTTCCACCCAAAATCCTTCGGCCGAATTATAAGTAGCGCGACTCGCAAAACTAGCCTCTTGTAATATTTTTTCATCAGAAAACTGATAACGAGTAACGCCATAAAGCACCCCACCAGGGAACACAGCGTTAAAATGCATAAAATCTCTGCCTTCATGAATCCACAGTCCGGCGGTAGAGTCTTGAGCTGTCTCACCTTTACGTAGATATTGCCGAGTGCCGTCCGCACGCTGATCTAGATAAGGCGAAAAATATTCGCCAATCAAGGCACCGACAAAAATAAACAGCATTACCGGCTTCATTACAAAATAGACAATGCGTATAAGAGAGACCCCAGATGCTCGCATAACCGTGACTTCACTGTTTCCAACGAGTAAACCCAACCCATAGAGGCAACCTATCAGCGATGAAAAAGGGATATATTCATAAATCGTCGAGGGTGATTTAGTGCCCACATAAATAAGTACGTCAATGAACCCATAGTTGCGCTCAATAGCACGCGTCTCATCAATAATCTCAGCAACGACGTCTAATCCCACCACCACGATCAACGCCATAAAGACGGAATTAAATACGGTCAACCCAATATGTCGAGAAAGACGCATCATGAAGATAATTCCTCATCAACTGTTTCAGCATCTTCTAATAAGTCGAATGCTGTTGCAGTCGACTTGACAAGCTTTTTTGGTTTCAGTAACCATAAACCAAACAGCAAAAAGACTATATGAATAGGCAGCAAGGTAATACTGGCCGACAATTCTCCAGACTCGATATTACCTCGCAACGCATTCAAAGCCAAAAGGTAGGTGAAATACAGCACGATTGCCGGCAATAATTTGGTAAACCTTCCTTGCCGTGGATCAGTTCTACTTAAGGGCACTGCTAAAATAACCACCACCAAAACCATCAATGGAATTGAAAGCCGCCATTGCAGGGTGGCCTCTAATCTTGGGTCATCAGACATTACCAGATCTGATGTCGCAATAGCATCTGTTTCAGGATCTTCTTCTATTTTTTTCGGTGTTTTTAGCTTAGAACCATACTCCTCGAAATGAGTAATTTGATACTCATGACTCCCAGGGTTACCCTCGATGCGATACCCCTGTTCCAGCACAAGAAAACGTTCTACTCCGTCTTCAGACCGTTGTTGACGGCCTCGCTCAGCCACAACCACTGCCAGTCGTCGATCGAACGTATCTGCGGACCCTGCACTCACTGCGAGGAATACATTTTCTAATTCGCGGTCAATATTAATGCTCTCAGCATAAGTCACTCCCTTACCACCTTTAAGAGAGTAGAATTTTTTTGGGTTTACCCGATCGAGTTCAGTCATCTGCTGCTGTGCTAGAAAGATAGTTTCAGTCTTGGTAGCCCCTGCTGGAGAAACAAACAGGCTCAACCAACCCACTAATATAGCTAATCCCAAGGCGACTACGAGAGTATAGCCAAGCAACTGAAGCTCTGAAATCCCGCAAGCTTTGAGGACACTCATCTCATTCTCGACGTGCAGTCGACCAAAGGTCAATAATATAGACAAGAAAAAGGCTAGTGGTAAAGCGAGTTCCAAGAAGCCTGGTATTTTGTATCCAATCACGGCAAAAATAACTGAAGGCTCTAAATTTCCGGCCAGAGCATTTGCTAAATACTTCACAAATCGACCACTAATAAGCACCATAAGCAGAACTGTGCATATAGCAAACGTTGAAGACAGTATTTCACGAGTTAAGTAACGAAAAATAATCACAATGTTAAACTTATAGCTCTTGGGTGTAGTTAAACAAACTGTTATCGTATGCGACAAATTAAACTAGCCAAATAAGACAACCATCTGGAGCGAATATGGAGTTTAAAGCATCTGCCGCAAACCTGTTAAACATTAAAGTAGATTCTCTCATTCTACTAACAGGCTCACAACTACACAATACGGCCAAATTGATTGATGATTCTTTAAACGGAGCAATACAAGCACTGATTAAGTCAGGTGATTTTAGCGGAAAATTAGCCTCTAGTTGCATATTTCACACGCCCGATGGAGCCTCAAAAAGAATTATCTTAATCGGTACCGATGGTACATCAACTACACAAAAAATGATTAAAGCAATAGAGTCTGCTGCCTTATTGTTAAACAAGACTCCGAGTGCAAAAGCACTGTGGGTAGGCGATAGCCTTAGTGATGACATAGAATGGCAAGCGAGCATTATGGCTAGAAGCGTTCAAACTAGCAGATACAAGTACAATGGCAGTAGTAAGCCCTCGAAACCAAGCAAGTTAAAGTCTGTAACCTACTGGTGCGCTAAAAAACCCCAGATCTCTGCTGCGACCAAAGGTCTCGTCTATGGCAGCGCCGTTGGCACTGGTATGAATACTGCACGTGGGTTAGCCGACCTTCCAGCGAATATCTGCACGCCAAACTTTCTCGCCAGTCATGCAAAAAAACTAACTAAGGGTCAAGCTAAGGTTACAACTAGCATCTTGAAAGAAGCTGACATGAAAGCCTTAGGGATGGGTTCATTACTGTCGGTAAGTGCCGGGTCTGTAGAACCAGGTAATCTCATTGTCATGAGCTATCAAGGTGCCGCAAAGACGACTAAACCTGTTGTACTAGTCGGTAAAGCAGTGACCTTTGATACCGGCGGCATTAGCCTGAAGGCCGGTCGTGGCATGGATGAAATGAAATTTGATATGTGTGGCGGAGCATCAGTATTTGGCGTTATTAATGCGCTGATTGAAACCCAACTACCGGTTAATGTCGTCGGCATTGTCCCAGCGGTAGAGAACATGCCAGCAGGCAACGCCACCAAGCCTGGAGATGTGGTCACCAGCATGTCGGGGCAGACCATCGAGGTACTCAATACCGATGCAGAGGGTCGACTTATTCTGTGCGACGCACTGACCTATGCCGCTCGCTTTAAGCCCGACACCGTAATCGATATCGCCACCCTCACTGGCGCGGTCATCGGCGCTCTAGGTAAGTTAACAGCGGGATTGCTGTCAAACGATGATGAATTAGCTGACCAATTACTCAGCGGCGGCACACTTAGCGGCGATCGTGCATGGCGACTTCCACTATGGGAAGAGTATGACAAGCAATTAAAAAGTAACTTTGCCGATATGGCTAATATCGGTGGAGAAGCAGGCACTATAACCGCTGCTTGCTTCCTGTCACGCTTTACGAAAGACTATAAATGGGCCCATCTGGACATCGCTGGAACTGCATGGCACTCAGGCTCGGCAAAAGGAGCTACCGGACGACCTGTACCTATGTTAATGCAATACCTCTGCACTAAGGCCGGACATTAATGCTTTCATTTCTCTTGGCATTTGAGGGCGTGTGGGCGTGACAAAGGTATCCTTTTACAAATTGGCCGGAGATCAAGCTCTCGCTTTAGCATTAGCGTGCCAGCTGGTGCAAAAGTCACTTGCCGCCAATCAGCAGGTACTTTGTTTAGTGCCTGATAACATAGCCGCGCAGCAGTTGGATGAAATGCTTTGGGCATTTAACAGGGCGTCCTTTGTTCCCCATGCTCAAAGTGTTGATCATATGCCCGTGGCTATTAGCTTTGACGAAGAACCTGGAGAGCACCATCAGGTTTTAATTAATTTGCAGGCTCAAATTCCCACTTGGTTTAGCCGCTTTGAAAGAGTTATCGAAATTATCTATGAGCAACCTGACTATGAACAAGCTAAACGTGATAATTTCCGATTTTATAAAGAACGTGGCTATCAGCTAGAATTCCATGACCTTTCAGAGCGATTTAAACCATAGGCGAACCATATATAATACATTTAAAGCCTGAATCATAAAATTCGGGAACTACAAAATTTATGATAAGGCAGTTTTAAAGCATCTCTTTTGACGTTCAAAGCTAGCGACTAAATCCTTCAAGCCCTATAATCACAACTGACGAAAAGAACCTACACATCGCATACCATTGGGACAAAATATTCAATAATGGACAAGACATTCAGCCCTAAAGACGTCGAAACCAAGTGGTATGAAACTTGGGAAAAGCGAGGTTATTTCGCCCCCTCAGGTGCTGGTGAGCCATATAGTATTGTAATCCCCCCGCCCAATGTCACTGGCAGCCTTCATATCGGTCATGCGTTGCAGCACAGTATTATGGACGCTCTGACGCGCTACAACCGCATGAAAGGGAAAAGTGCTCTTTGGCAGGTGGGTACCGACCATGCTGGTATAGCGACTCAGATGGTGGTAGAGCGAAAGTTGGCCAATGATAATCTGCCAGGACGTGAAGAACTGGGGCGAGAAAAGTTCATCGATAAAATCTGGGAGTGGAAACAGGAATCCGGCGATACCATCACAAAACAGATGCGTCGACTGGGAAACTCTGTGGACTGGGAAACTGAGCGATTCACCATGGACGACGGCTTTTATAAAAGTGTGCAAGAAGCCTTTATACGCCTGCACGGCGAGGGCCTTATTTATCGCGGCAAGCGCTTGGTTAACTGGGACCCTAAACTACAAACCGCTATTTCCGATCTTGAAGTTGAGAATCGAGAAGTTAAAGGCAAAATGTGGAACCTACGCTACCCATTAGCCGACGGCGTGAAAACGCACGACGGCAAAGACTACATCGTGGTGGCCACTACGCGACCAGAAACGTTGCTCGGCGATACAGGTATAGCGGTAAATGCCGAAGACCCTAGATACAGTAATCTCATTGGCAAATATGTAGCGCTTCCTCTGGTAGGCCGACTCATTCCGATCCTTGGCGACGAGCATGCTGATATGGAGAAAGGGACCGGTTGCGTAAAGATCACCCCTGCCCACGACTTTAACGACTATGAAGTTGGCCAGCGCCACAAACTACCCATGGTCAACATCCTAACTATGAACGCAGATATCCGCCAAACCGCTGAATGTGTCAATAGTGATGGAAGCGATAATAATGAGATGGATGCGACATTGCCGAAGAAGTATCACGGCATGGAACGCTTCGCGGCGCGCAGGGAAATGGTCGCTGATATGGATAGTCTAGGCCTCCTCGAAGATATCAATGAAAATGATATGACTATTCCTTATGGAGACCGCGGCGACGTAGTGATCGAACCCATGCTTACTAATCAATGGTACGTCGACGCAAAAAAACTGGCTGGCCCAGCGATTGAGGCAGTTGAAGACGGTCGTATAAGATTTGTTCCTCAACAGTACGAAAATATGTACTTCTCATGGATGCGTAACATTCAAGACTGGTGTATCTCCCGGCAGCTATGGTGGGGCCATCGCATCCCTGCTTGGTATGATGAAGCAGGTAAAGCCTATGTTGGTATCAGCGAAGAAGATGTGCGGGCCAAACATAATTTAGGTGATATAGAGCTGACTCAAGACGAAGATGTTTTAGACACCTGGTTTAGCGCTGCGCTCTGGACCTTCGGCACTCAGGGTTGGCCCGAGCAAACCGAGCGACTGAAAACTTTCCACCCTACTGATGTGCTCGTCACCGGTTTCGATATCATTTTCTTCTGGGTTGCGCGCATGGTCATGATGTCCATGCATTTGATCAAAGATGAAAATAGTGAATCTCAAATCCCGTTTAAAACGGTCTATGTCACCGGTCTTATTCGCGATGAGCAAGGCCAGAAAATGTCCAAGTCAAAAGGTAATGTTCTTGATCCTTTGGATATGATCGATGGTATTGATATTGAAGCTCTGCTCGATAAGCGCACCGGTAATATGATGCAACCGCAGCAGGCAGCGAAGATTGCTAGCAGGACAAGAAAACAGTTCCCCGATGGTATCGAGCCTCATGGGGCAGATGCTCTGCGTTTCACGCTGTGCGCGCTGGCTTCTACCGGTCGCGATATTAATTGGGACATGAAACGTCTTGAAGGCTACCGTAACTTTTGTAACAAGATCTGGAATGCATCTCGTTATGTGCTGATGAATGCAGAAAATCAGAACTGTGGGCAAGACAATTCAAAGGATTATAAGCTGACGCTTGCCGATCGATGGATTATGTCTCGTCTGCAACAGGCCGAGACGGAAGTGACTGCCTCGATTGAAAATTACCGGTTTGACCTGGCTGCACAGACGCTCTATGACTTTGTTTGGAATGAATATTGCGATTGGTATTTGGAGCTCTCCAAGCCAGTACTCTGGGATGAAAATGGTGATCCAGCAGTTCAGAAAGGTACCCGGCGCACCCTCGTTAGGGTTTTAGAGTCTACGCTGAGACTAGCGCATCCAATGTTACCGTTCATTAGTGAAGAGATTTGGCAGAATATTGCTCCCCTCGCCGGAATCGAACTCAATCCACAGGGCGATACTATTATGTTGCAGCCTTTCCCTGTCGCCGACCCAGATATGGTTGATCCGGGTGCTGATGCCGACATTGACTGGGTTAAAAAAGTGATTGTTGCCGTGCGTAATGTACGGGGAGAGATGAATATTTCCCCCGCCAAAGCTCTGCCCATTTACCTTGCCCGAGGTGACGCTACCGATAAACGCCGTCTTGATGAAAATCGTCAATTTGTTAGTAAATTGGCCAGCCTGGAATCGATTACTTGGTTAGAAAACCCTTCCGAAGCACCCCTGTGCGCAACTGCTCTAGCAGGTGATCTAGAAATTCTAGTCCCAATGGCTGGGGTAATTGATGTGGCCGCAGAATTATCTCGCTTAGACAGGGATATTGGTAAGATTACAATCGAAGCAACCAAACTCTCAGGCAAACTTAGCAACGCGAAATTTGCCGACAAAGCACCCGCCGAAGTCGTCGAAAAAGAACGCCAGAAGTTAGAGAATCTTGAAAGCTCTCTCTCTAAGTTACTAGAGAAGCGCAGTGCAATAGCAGAAATGGCATAACCATTTTATGACACAAGATCTTAATTCCCAGCAACAGGCTGCAATGAAATATATTGATGGGCCTCTACTCGTGTTGGCCGGTGCTGGCAGTGGTAAAACTAGCGTCATTACACAAAAGATTGCCTACCTCGTCGAACACTGTGATATCCCGGCAAGAAATATCGCTGCCGTAACTTTTACCAACAAAGCAGCCCGAGAAATGAAAGCGAGAGTAAATAGCTTACTTTCTGCACAGCACCCTAAAGGCCTTACCGTATCAACCTTTCACAATCTCGGTCTTACTATTATTCGATCAGAAATAAAAACCCTAGGATTCAAACCGGGGTTTTCCATTTTAGATCAGGAAGACTGTCGTAATCTGTTGAAAGAATTATTGGTTCGGCACTCCGAGCTAGATGACAAATTAATCGACACCGTTCAAAATACCATCTCGAACTGGAAGAATGCACTCTTAGAACCGGGAGACGCAACAAGTGTTGCTAACAGTACCGGGGAACAAAGCATTGCCATGCTCTACGAACGTTATCAGCGAGCATTAAAGGCCTATAATGCAGTCGACTTTGATGATCTAATTATAACGCCCGTCATGCTATTTAGGCAGTATCCAGAGGTACTAGCGAAATGGCAGAGACGTATCCGCTATTTATTGGTTGATGAATATCAAGACACTAATCTTGCCCAATATGAGCTGGTCAAAACGCTAGTCAACGAAAAACAAGCTCTCACCGTCGTTGGCGATGATGATCAATCGATCTATGCATGGCGCGGAGCTCGCCCAGAGAACCTGATGCAACTGCAAGAAGACTTTCCGAGTCTTGAGATTGTTAAGTTAGAACAAAATTATCGCTCTACCGGCCGTATTCTTGGTGCGGCCAACAAACTGATAGACAACAACCCACACCTAATGCCAAAAACCCTCTGGAGTGAGTTGGGGCCTGGTGATCCACTTCGCTTTATTACCAGTGAGAACGAAGACACTGAGTGCGAGCGAGTTGTTAATGAAATTATCGATATGCGGCTTAAACGGCGCTGTAAATATAGTGATTTTGCCGTCTTATATCGTGGTAATTACCAGGCCAAGTTGCTTGAAATTAAACTACAAACCCAAAACATTCCCTATGAAATAACGGGCGGCCAGTCGTTCTATGCCAAAACTGAAATCAAGGATGTAATGGCATACCTGAGACTCGTGATCAACACTGATGATGACAATGCGTTACTGAGAATCATCAATACCCCGAGGCGCCAAATAGGCCCCATTACTTTAGAGCGGCTCGGCGATTATGCGAATAAACGCGGGTTGTCTATGTATGCTGCTATTGACGAAGTTGCACTCAGCGCATCCATGCCAGCCAATAATCTGGAACGCCTTAAAGCATTTAAGAGTTGGATAACCGGCGTGCAGAAAAACATATATAGCGGAAACCCGATTGCTGCAGTTAATGGAATGTTGAGTGATGCCGACTACCTAGGTTGGCTCCACCAGAATGCCAGTAGCGATCCGGTTGCCCAAAAGCGCTGGGACAATGTTAATTTCCTGTTAGCTCAACTTACCCAGGCATTAAAAACAGATCAACAAGATGAACCCAACAAAAATAGCGACTCTACTATAGAGAATGCCATCTCAAAATTAATTCTTAGGGATATTCTTGATAGAGCGCAGGAAGAATCTGCTGATGACAAGGTGCAGCTACTAACACTGCATGCGGCCAAGGGCCTAGAATTTCTGCATGTATTTATGATTGGCATGGAAGAAGGTATTCTGCCCCATAAAAATAGCGTTGGCGGCGGCCAGATCGAAGAGGAACGACGACTAGCCTACGTAGGCATCACTCGTGCACAGCGAACTCTAACAATGACTAGCGCACGTCAGCGTACACAGTTTGGGGAGACGTCATCGACTACGCCAAGTCGCTTTGTCGATGAACTTCCTGAGGATGATTTAATCAGAATAGGGGTCGGCATAGAGACTAGCGAAGAGGACAATCAGGTCGCAGGCGAACAATCCCTAGCAGCCCTGAAATCACTCTTTGCATGATGCTACTGATGAAAATGTTGTGTCTTTAGAACAACGAGATAAATATCTAAAATCTCTTGTTAACTCGGGCACGCAATTCTTTTCCTGGCTTAAAATAAGGCACATACTTTCCGTGGAGATCAACGGAATCACCCGTTTTTGGATTTCGGCCCACTCTGGGTGCGCGATAGTGTAATGAAAAACTACCAAATCCTCGTATTTCAACACGCTGGTTATTAGACAATGTTGCGGCCATACGCTCAAGAATCATTCGCACGGCAGCTTCTACATCCTTTGGCGGCAGTTGATCCTGATTAGACGAGATTTTTTCAATCAATTCGGATTTAGTCATTCTTAAGGCTTTTCTACGTTAATTTCTGGATTATTAGTCTTTGATTTTATTGAAGTTTTAGAATTATTCAAGTAAAAAATACGAGTAATCTAAATATTTGGTAAAAAAAAGGGTAGCAGAGCTACCCTTTTCATCCAAACAGCTAATTACTTATCCATTTGTGCCTTAATAAGATCACCAATCGTTGCAGCCGATGCTGCTTTATCCACCTTCGCGGTACTACGATGAGCTTTAACAGCAGCCTTCTCTTCAGATACATCTTTCGCTTTAATCGATAGATTGATGACTCTGTTTTTGCGGTCAACATTTATAATCTTAGCTTCGACTTCGGCACCTACTGCCAACTCGTGACGAGCATCTTCTATCTTCTCTCGTGACAATTCAGAACTCTTAAGAGTCGCTTCAATATTTTCAGCAAGAATAATTACAGCACCTTTGGCATCAACTTCTTTGACGGTACCAGTAACGATAGCTCCCTTGTCATTTTGATCCACATAATTATTAAACGGATCATCTGACATTTGCTTGATACCAAGAGAAATGCGCTCACGTTCTGCATCGATACTCAACACAACAGTTTCAACTTCATCACCCTTCTTGTAGTTACGAACTGCTTCTTCCCCAGTTTCGTTCCAAGAAATATCCGAAAGGTGCACTAAACCGTCAATGCCTCCATCCAAACCGATAAAGATACCGAAGTCTGTAATTGATTTGATACTACCTGAGATCTTGTCGCCTTTGGTCATCGTTGTAGCAAAGTCATCCCAAGGATTAGTAAAGCACTGCTTTATACCCAGTGAAATACGTCGACGTTCTTCGTCAATATCGAGGACCATAACTTCAACTTCTTGACCTAGATCGACAATCTTAGATGGGTGAACATTTTTATTAGTCCAATCCATTTCTGAAACATGAACCAATCCCTCAACACCATCTTCAAGTTCAGCGAAACAACCATAATCAGTAAGGTTAGTAATCTTCGCTTTGACTCTAGCGCCTTCTGGGTAACGTCCTTTAATATCGCCCCAAGGATCTTCGCCCATCTGCTTCATGCCAAGCGATACTCGATTACGCTCACGATCAAACTTAAGTACTTTGACATCAATCTCATCGCCAACATTGATCATCTCTGATGGATGTTTGATACGCTTCCATGACATATCAGTAATGTGTAGTAGACCATCGATACCACCTAGATCAACAAAAGCACCATAATCGGTAAGATTTTTAATCACACCCTTCAATGATGAGCCTTCCTCTAGATTGGCCAACAGTTCCTCACGTTCTGCTGAGTTAGCACTTTCCATAACCGCGCGTCGGCTTACAACGACATTGTTACGCTTAGCATCTAACTTAATGACCTTGAATTCTAAATCAATATTTTCAAGATGTGTAATTTCACGCAGCGGACGCACATCTACCAATGAACCAGGTAGGAAGGCTCTCAGGCCACGAACATCAACAGTGAAACCACCTTTAACTTTACCGCTGATAACACCGATCACAACTTCATCGGCATTGTGTGCCGCTTCAAGTTCGATCCAGGATTCAGCTCTGCGCGCTTTTTCGCGAGAAAGTTTAGTCGCACCGAAACCGTCTTCAACAGCTTCTAGAGCAACCTGTACTTCATCGCCAATAGCGACTTCGAGTTCGCCTTTATCGTCATAGAATTGGTCTAAGGAGATCACGCCCTCAGATTTTAATCCAGCGTGAACTGTTACCCAGTCTTTATCAATATCGATAACAACACCAGTAATGATGGCGCCGGGATTCATTTCAACGGTTTTAAGGCTTTCTTCAAATAGGTCTTGGAAACTTTCGGTCATTGGATATACCCAAATAATGACAGAGTGACAGCTGCATAAAGCGGCGCTGTACTCTTTTTTCCGCAATGCCAGTACTGCGGGTCAGTTTAAATTAAGGCTTCTAGCAGTAAAAGCTGGCGACTGCTAAATTGCCCGTTATTATCGGAAACCCTTAGCATCTAAAGTGTCTAAGATAGTTTCCAATACTTCTTTAATCGACAGACTAGAAGTATCTAACTCAATGGCGTCCTCGGCGGGAACCAATGGCGACACATCCCGACTCATGTCTCTTTCGTCCCTTGCTCGAACCTGTTCTGCAAGGGCGCGCAGACTAACATCTTCGCCCTTCGCAAGCAACTCTTTGTAGCGCCTGCTAGCGCGCTCTTCAATGCTCGCGGTCATATAAATCTTTAAATTTGCGTTTGGAAATATCACTGTTCCCATGTCACGCCCATCGGCCACCAAACCATCTCCTTTGGCAAACAACCGCTGGCGCTTGAGTAACGCCGCACGAACTTCACTATGCCCTGCTATTTTGGACGCTAGTTCACCTGTATTTTCAGTACGCATTTCTAGGGTGACATCCTCCCCCTCTAGCAGAGCTCTGAGCTCCCCCATGTCGTCTGACTCAAAGCATATATCCATATGCTCTGCCAAACTCTCCAGTCCTTTTTTGTTATTACTAGCAACCTGACACCGAGAGGCGGTGATACTTAGCAGACGATATAGCGCTCCACTATCGAGATAGCTAAAACCTAATTTTTTTGCCAGCAGCCTGCTGACAGACCCTTTCCCGGATCCGCTGGGCCCATCTATTGTAATAATCTTCGTCATTCAACAATCTCAACCTTGATATTTAGTCCCACGCTTTCTGCGGCCGCAATAAAATGAGGGAAAGAGGTTGCGACATTACTGCAGTCTTCAACAATAATATCTCCTGCAGCCCGCAACCCTGCGATAGAAAAAGCCATCGCAATTCTGTGGTCATGATGACTAACAATACGTCCAGAACCCAATTGCCCGCCTACAATCCTAATACCATCAGCTGTCGGTTGAGCATCAATGCCCAGCGTGTTTAAACCGTCAGCCATACTTTGAATCCGATCGCTCTCTTTGACTCTCAGCTCTTCGGCTCCGGTTAAAGTGGTTACCCCCTCAGCACAGGCAGCCGCGATAAATAACACAGGAAATTCATCGATTGCCAGTGGGACCTGATCTCCTGGTATAGCAACCCCCTTTAACTCACCATATTCAACACGAATATCCGCAACGGGTTCGCCGCCTATCTCCATTTCATTGGATAGGCTGATCTTAGCGCCCATTTGGCGTAATACATTAATTACTCCTATGCGTGTTGGATTGACGCCAACGTGCAGTAAAGTAATATCCGAATCTGGCGTGATAGCTGCAGCAACCATAAAGAAGGCAGCGGAAGATATATCCGCAGGCACGTTAATTCGCGTCGCCTTCAACGCGCCGCCGCCTGATAATGTAGCGGTACCATTATCAACACCGACCTCATAGCCAAAACCCTTAAGCATTCTTTCAGTATGATCCCGAGTCGGCGCAGGCTCACTCACCGAGGTTTCACCTTCAATATAAAGTCCGGCTAACAGAACACAGGACTTGACCTGTGCGCTAGCAATAGGCATCTCGTAATGAATGGGCAACAACTTCTGACTACCTTTAATTTTCAGAGGAGGTGTACCGCCTTCGGCCGTTTCAATTTTCGCGCCCATCATCGCAAGAGGTTTTGCAACACGCCCCATAGGCCGCCCAGATAAGGAAGCATCACCGGTCAATTCGCAGTCGAATGTTTGCCCTGCCAACAAACCACTGAGCAATCTAATCGAGGTGCCCGAGTTGCCCATATACAGAGGCTTAATGGGCGCTTTGAGACCATATAAACCTACGCCATGAATCACCACCCGGCCCTCATCAGGACCCTCGATCGTCACCCCCATATCACGGAATGCTTTAAGCGTTGCCAGGCTGTCCTCCCCTTCCAGAAAGCCCGTTACCTCTGTCATTCCAGTTGCCAACGACCCGAGCATTATTGAACGGTGGGACATTGACTTATCCCCCGGCACTCTGACAACACCTCGAGCATGGCCACCCGCTGAAATCCGGTAATTGATGACCTTTTCAGTCATAGGACCCTGCCCTGATTTATTCTCAAGTAATTTTCCAAAATGAATGCGTGCATCGCGAGCGCGCGTAAATATGTCCATTAAATACTGCTCATCACCACTATCAATGGCTCCGCGCAAGGCTTTGAAGTTATCCATGACCGAATCAAGAGTACTTAGTATCGATGTCCTATTCGCCAGCGCGATGTCTCGCCACATGACCGGATCGCTAGCCGCTATGCGAGTAAAGTCTCGAAATCCTCCCGCTGCATAACGAAAAATTTCTCGTTTATCTTCCATTGAAGCTAATGTATCGACCAATGAATAAGCCAAGAAATGAGGTAGGTGACTAGTTGCGGCAAGGATCTCATCATGCTCCTCAACATCCATAGATGACACTGTCGCGCCAACGCCAATCCACAGGTTTGTAACGGCCTCTAGGTGTTTAGATTCAGTAGTTTCAGTCGGTGTTAAAATAACTTTATGATGTTCAAAAAGCTTACTGTCTGCAGCGGTGACTCCGCTTCGCTCTGATCCTGCAATAGGATGGCCTGGAACAAATTGACCGGGTATTCTTCCATAAATACTAGTTGCCGAACTAACTACACTGCCTTTGACACTTGCAACGTCAGTGATAGTGACACAATCATTCAGTAGCTCATGACATTCCTTGAGCATAGCGGGTACGGTGAGTGTCGGGACACCAATAACTACCATATCGCCGGCATCTAAATCATTCGCTATTGCTTTGAGGCTATCGCAAGCTTCATCGATAATTCCTCGCTCTAAAGCCAACTCAAGAGTAGAGCTTCGACGAGAAATCCCCACGACTGTTTCTGCCAAACCCAACTTTCGCACTGCCGCAGCGAGGCTAGAGCCGATCAGACCTAAACCAATTATGACCAACCGATTAATGGCTGGCTTCGAATTTACCGCCTTGTTTAACATTCAAGTGCCCAACTATGAGTCATTTTCGCTACCTTTAGTGTAGCTTCATTCAGCTATAGAACAGCTCTTGGATAGGATCCGAGCACCCTAAGATCGACGACATCAGCAGCCAAATCAGCCAGCACTTGTACCACTGAGGCATCTTCAGTGTGTCCAACAAAATCAATAAAGAACACATAGGACCACTTGCTGCTGCGCGACGGTCGAGATTCAAGGCGTGTCATATCAACATTATTTCGTCGAAAGGGCTCAATAAGATTATGTAGAGCGCCAGGCTTGTTCTTAACTGACACGACAATCGACGTTCTATCATCGCCACTAGGTGCCACTGACTCTTTACCAATAATCAGGAAACGTGTTGAATTATCAGGTCGATCTTCAATTTTCTCCCAGATCTTCTCTAGCTCAAAAAGCTCACAGGACATATCACCAGCAATGGCCGCTGAATTCCATTCACTTTGTACTCGTCTTGCCGCCTCAGCATTGCTACTTACCGCTATACGCTCGATATTCGGATAATTCGAGTTTAGCCACTGCCGGCATTGTGCCAATGACTGAGCATGAGAATAAACTCTCGTTATATTTTCTGATTTAGTATTTCCGCCTATCATAAAATGCTGATGGATACGTAATTCTACTTCACCGCAAATTTTGATAGAGGAATCCATAAAGCTATCTAGCGTATGACTGATAACGCCTTCAGTAGAATTTTCGACAGGTACTACACCGTAATCGCAAGCGCCCGCCAGAACCTCTCGAAATACCTCATCAATGGCCGCCTTAGGCACACTAATTGCGGCGTCACCAAAATGTTTAAGCGCTGCCTCTTGAGTGAATGTCCCCTCAGGACCCAAAAAAGCGACTCTAATGGGTTGTTCAAGGGCTAGACAGGCAGACATGATCTGACGAAACAACCTCGCCATGTCTTCATTATCAAGAGGCCCTTTATTGGCTTCCATAATATGCCGAAGAACCTGAGCTTCGCGCTCAGGCCTATAATAGGCAGTATCACCCTGACTTTTCTTAACCTGAGCAACCTGTTTCGCACAATCCGCTCGCTGACTTATTTTCTCCATAATCTGGAGATCCAAGGCATCAATTTTATCCCTAAGCGACAGCAACTCGTTTTCTTCAGACATACGTCACCTTTTTAAACTTTTTCAGTCTAGTCAGTCGTAGAATCTTCAATTTCAGCGCCATCAGACTCTGACTCAACAAAATCATCCTCTTCAGGCTCTGCGATTCTTGCCAAACTAACAAGATTTTCATTTTCTTTAAGCCTGATTATTCGCACACCCTGAGTGTTACGTCCAACCACAGAAACCTCATCACCACGCGTTCTAACCATAGTTCCCTGATCAGAAATTAACATGATTTCATCGCCGGTAAATAATTGCGTCGCACCCACGAGTGGTCCATTTCGCTCACTTGCCTGTATCGCAATCATGCCTTTACCGCCCCGTCCTTTAGTAGGAAATTCATCAACCTTGGTACGCTTGCCATAACCGTTCTCGCAAACAATCAACAGGAAGCCATCTGACTCTGGTATCACCATAGAGATAACCGAATGATCCTCGGGTAACCGCATGCCTCTGACACCCTTAGACACACGCCCCATTGCACGAACATCGGTCTCAGCAAACCGTACCGCCTTACCTTCACTGCTAAATAACATGATATTTTGGCTACCATCGATAATAGCGGTACCAACCAGATGATCACCTTCCACTAAGTCAACCGCACGCAAGCCAACACTGCGCGGTCGCGAGTATTGATCAAGTGATGTCTTCTTCACCGTGCCATTGGCGGTCGCCATAATCACGAATTTATCTTCGCTATACTCATCTACTGGCAATATCGAGCTGATACGCTCACCCTCGCCTAAAGGCAACAGGTTAACCACGGGACGACCTCTAGAATTACGCCCTGCCACCGGAATCTGATAGACCTTCAGCCAGTACACCTTACCCAGATTGGTAAAACAAAGGATCGTCGTGTGAGTGCTCGCCACCAACAGATGCTCAACAAAATCCTCATCTTTAACGGCGGTTGCCGATTTACCCATACCGCCACGGCGCTGAGCCTGGTAATCACTTAAAGGCTGCGTCTTAGCATAACCACCATGAGAAATAGTCACCACCCGGTCTTCTTCCGTAATCAAGTCCTCAACTGTTAAATCATGCTGAGACTCAATAATCTCTGTTCGTCGCTCATCACCAAACTCTTCAACTACTGCCTCCAGCTCATCACGAATAACCGTCATGAGACGGTTAATATCGCCTAGGATGTCCTGGTAATCTGCTATTTCATCAAGTTTAACTGCAAACTCCTCGATGATTTTGTCATGTTCCATTCCGGTCAGTCGGTGTAACCGAAGCTCTAGGATATCTTTAGCTTGCTCAGGGGACAGGAAGTACTTCCCGTCGCGCAACCCAAAATGGTCTTCCAGCCAATCAGGGCGAGCCGCTTCTGGTCCGGCCCGGTCTAGCATCTGAAGTACAGAGCCCGGATTCCACCCTCTCGCGATCATAGCTTCTCGAGCATCTGCTGGAGTGGAAGACTCCTTAATCAGAACAATAATCTCATCTATGTTAGCCAGCGCTATGGCGAAACCTTCCAAAGTATGAGCTCGCTCACGCGCCTTACGCAATAAGAAGATAGTTCTACGCGTAACCACCTCACGGCGATGCCGAACAAAGGCTTCCAACATTTCTTTAAGGTTCAGAATTCTCGGCTGACCATCAACCAACGCCACCACATTAATGCCAAAGACGTTCTGCAGCTGAGTTTGAGCATAAAGATTATTAAGGACTACTTCGCCCATTTCGCCACGCTTTAACTCAATGACGACGCGCAGGCCATCTTTATCAGACTCATCCCGAAGCTCAGAGATACCCTCTAGTTTTTTCTCTTTAACCAATTCAGCAATCCGCTCGATTAATCGTGCTTTATTCAACTGATAAGGTATCTCAGTAACAATAATCGTTTCTCGGCGCGTTTTTTCGTCTACCTCAATGGTAGCGCGAGCACGCATATAGATGCGCCCACGGCCCGTGCGATATGCTTGAATAATGCCAGCCTTACCATTGATGATAGCGCCCGTAGGGAGATCCGGGCCAGGAATATACTCCATGAGCTCATCAATAGTAATTTCGCTATTGTCGATCAAAGCCAGACAGCCTTTGACCACCTCAGTCAAGTTATGAGGCGGAATGTTAGTCGCCATACCAACCGCAATTCCTGAGGACCCATTAACTAGTAAATTAGGCACTCGGGTTGGCATCACTACAGGTATCTGTTCAGTCTCATCATAATTTGGCGCAAAATCGACAGTATCTTTCTCTAAGTCCTCTAACAAAGCGTGGGCGATCTTAGTCATACGGATTTCGGTATATCTCATAGCCGCAGCTGAATCACCATCGACAGAGCCAAAATTGCCTTGGCCGTCAACTAGCATATAGCGAAGAGAGAACGGTTGAGCCATGCGGACGATGGTCTCATAGACAGCCGAATCACCATGAGGGTGATATTTACCAATCACATCACCTACCACTCGAGCAGATTTCTTGTAGGCTTTATTCCAATCATTATTTAATTCGCTCATCGCAAATAATGCCCGCCTATGCACTGGTTTAAGACCATCACGCACGTCTGGCAGAGCTCGACCGACGATAACACTCATCGCATAATCCAAATAGGATTGCTTGAGCTCATCCTCAATATTAACTGGAACAATTTCTTTGCCTAAATCACTCATAATTTATAATTATTTCCGCATTATTGAAGTCAACCGGGAGGTAAAACACAACAGGTCTCCACGCTCAAAAAAAATCTAGCTGCAACACCTAAAATCAGCCTTTAAAGTTGTCAAATTTTAACATAGTTAGCGCCCAGAATGTCGCTTTTATTGCCGTCATAGCTCTTACTGAAGATAAAAAATGGGTATACTCCAACACAAATACTCGGAGCCTCTATGACACCACTAAAAATAGACCTGCTAATCAATTGTCAATGGATAATTCCTATCATTCCAGAGAATAAAATATTGCATAACTGCGCATTGGCGATAGACAAAGATCGGATACTCGGCATTTTCCCGCAAGCAGAGGCTAATAAGCGCTTTTTAGCCCACAAGGTAGAGCATCTTGACCAACATATTCTTATGCCTGGATTAATCAATAGCCACGGTCACGCTGCGATGAGTCTATTGCGCGGATATGCCGACGACTTAGCTTTAAAGCCCTGGTTAGAAGGCCACATATGGCCCGCGGAAAAGCTTTTTGTCACCGAACAATTCGTTCATGATGGTACTCGATTATCTATCGCAGAGATGATCAAAACTGGCACGACTTGCTTTGCTGATATGTATTTTTATCATGACAGCATCGCTGAAGAAGTACGAAATGCTGGAATACGAAGTCAAATCGGATTCACTATTCTGGACTTTCAAACACCTTTCGGCAAGGACGCAGACGACTACATCCACAAGGGTCTGGCTTTTAGGGACAGATGGAACGACCACCCACTCATCAAAGTCGCTTGCGCACCTCACGCACCGTATTCGGTGTCAGATGAGGCGCTTAAAAAAATATCTACCTACTCTAACGAGCTGGACATGGCGATACACATGCATTGCCACGAGACTGCCTCTGAAATCCAGGAATCGATCGACACATATGGTGTCAGGCCCCTACAGCGACTTAATGATTTAGGTATATTGCTGCCTCAAACGCAGCTAGTGCATATGACGCAGATTACCGATGATGATATCACCCTCTTGAAGGCCCATCAGTGCCATATCATGCACTGCCCAGAATCAAACCTTAAACTTGCTAGTGGCTTTTGTCCCATATCAAAACTCATTGATAATGGCATCAACGTAGCTATAGGCACCGATGGTGCAGCTAGCAACAATGACCTGAACTTATTTGGTGAATTAAAAACAGCTTCTCTGCTCGCCAAAGGTATATCGGGCGACGCAAATAGCCTCGATGCGCATGCCGCACTAAGAATGGCCACCATCAATGGCGCCAAAGCACTAGGCTGGGATGAAGAGATCGGCAGTCTAGAGAAAGGAAAATATGCAGATATTATCGCCGTGAAAATAGACTCCGTTGGTCAGCAACCGTTGTATAATGCAGCGTCTCAATTAGTTTATACCAACTCTGGGCCTCAAGTATCCCATAGTTGGGTGGCTGGAAAACTGCTGATGGAAGACCGTAAATTGCACACTATCAATGAGCAAAACATGATCCGAATTACGGAAGACTGGCGTAACAAAATTCAATCCGGTGTGTGACGTGAATAAACGGAAGACCGTTAATTAAAATCCTTGCTTAAGGTATAAAATATAATGAATGTCGACCCTCATGAGATCCATAAATTTGAACAGCTCGCCAGCCGCTGGTGGGATCGTAATAGTGAATTCAAACCACTACATGACATAAACCCTCTGCGGGCCAACTGGATTGACAAGCTAGCGCCTGTTACCGAGAAAGATCTATTAGATGTCGGTTGCGGCGGCGGTATACTTTGCGAGGCCATGGCCCAGCGAGGGGCTACAGTGACCGGCATCGATATGGGGGATGCACCCCTTGCCGTTGGCAATCTGCACAAACTTGAATCAGGCGTGGACGTAAGCTATGTCAAAGCCACTGCCGAAGACTATGCCGAAGATCATGAAGGTGCGTTCGACACAGTAACATGCCTCGAAATGCTTGAGCACGTTCCAGACCCGTCTTCCGTAGTGACGGCCTGCGCTAAAATGACCAAACCTGGAGGTGCCGTTTTTTTCTCCACGATAAACCGCAACCCAAAGTCATATCTACTGGCGGTTATTGGCGTGGAGTATATTTTACGAATGCTACCAAAAGGCACTCACGAGTACGCCAAATTTATTCGCCCGTCTGAGTTAGGCGAATGGATCCGAAATGCCGGATTGGAAATAACCCACATGACAGGCTTAGTTTACAACCCAATAACTAAAACTTACCGATTAACTCAGCGTGACGTCGATGTAAACTATATGATCTGCGCACGAAAACCAGTCTAATCAAAGGATAATGCCTAGTGAATTTTAAAGCGCTCCTATTTGACTTGGACGGCACTCTACTCGATACGGCACCAGACTTCGTTGCCGCACTAAATATTCAGCTAGCGTTGCATAACCGTGCTCCAATGCCAGAATCTGCTGTTCGCAGCTGTGTCACTCATGGTTCTGTTGGTCTTGTCCAAGCCGGTTTTGGCATCAACCCTAGTGACGGTCAATTTGACGCTATCCGCGAAGAATATTTAGCTCTCTACTTAAATAATATAGCCGTCAAGACCGTTTTATTTGAAGGTGTACAGCGCGTCCTAGATACCTGCTCCGATCGAAATCTTCCCTGGGGAATAGTGACCAACAAACCTTGGAAATATGCTGAGCCTGTGCTCGAGCAATTGAATTTAATCAAAAAAGCAGCCACGGTTATCTGCCCAGATCATGTCAAACACCCTAAGCCCCACCCAGAGTCAATGTTTGCTGCCTGCAACGAACTGTCCTTACTTCCCGATGACTGTGTCTATGTCGGGGATCATCGCCGCGATATTGATGCGGGTCGAGCATCAGGCATGCGGACTATCGCTGCTGCCTGGGGCTATATAGATGCCGAAGAACGTATCGAAGACTGGGGTGCCGACCATATAGTTGAGCATTCCTCCCTACTACATAATCTGCTGTTTAACCGCTAAATAACAGGACTATCCTTTGCTTTCTACTCACGACATTATCCGTTATAAATCAAGCCTCAAGCACCTTGCACAACGCATTATACTGGTGACAGGAGCTGGCGACGGCATCGGCAAAGCGGTCGCTATAGGCGCAGCCAAATCTGGTGCGACTGTTATTCTGGCGGGCCGAACAGTGGCCAAATTAGAACAAGTCTATAGTTTAATTGTTAAAGCCGGTGGGCCGGAGCCTAGCATTTATCCTATCGACTTGACTGGCGCCACGGCTAAAGACTACGACGATCTAAGCGTTTTAATTGATGAGCAATTTGGTCGCCTTGATGGACTACTTCACAATGCTGCGATTTTAGGTCTACGCTCTCCACTGACGAATTACTCTAGCGAGCTCTGGAGCAAAGTGATTCAGGTCAATCTCACTGCCCCATTCCAAATGACACAGAGTTTAATGGCCGTTTTAGAGAAGTCCGAAGATGCTTCGGTCATATTTACGACTTCAGAGGTTGGTAGAGTCGGTAAGGCATTCTGGGGAGCGTATGCGGTATCCAAATTTGCTATCGAGGGAATGGTCCAGACTTGGGCCTCAGAAGTTGAAGGGTTGGGTTCAGTACGGATAAATGCTATTAACCCCGGTGCCACCAGAACTAACATGCGCGCTCAAGCGTTCCCCGCGGAAAATCCAAACGACCTAAAAACCCCGGAAGATATATTACCCGCCTACCTGTACCTACTGGGCCAAGACAGCATCGGGATCAACGGGCAGTCAATTGACGCGCAACTAAGGTAAGAACCTAAAACGATTGCTTTTTATATGGGTTCCCGCGAGCGCGGAGCTTCTTTTCTTTGCGCTCACGGATATCTCGGTAAACATTTTTCTCACTGAACCTTGGCGGCTTTAAATCAACTGCACGAAACAGAGACATCACTTGTTTCGGATCCAATTCGATAAATTCGGACCGACGAACAATAGAAGGAAGCTCTATTGGTCCATAACTAATCCGCTTAAGTCGATTTACCTCAACACCTTGAGATTCCCATAGCCGACGCACCTCTCGAGTCTTTCCTTCGGCCAAAATCACTCTGAACCAACGATTACTACCACTTCTCTCGTTAGCACTCTGGGCGTGCTGAGTTTTTACGGTCTGGAATTTAGCGACCCCATCTTCAAGGACTACGCCTTCTGTGAGCCTTGCAATCATCGCTTCATCCACATCCCCATGTATACGCGCCATATATTCACGCTTGATCTCATAGGAGGGGTGCATTAAACGATTGGCAAGTTCACCGTGCGTTGTGAAGAGCAGCAATCCGCTCGTATTAATATCCAATCGACCAATCGCAATCCAACGACCCCGAGACAGTCGTGGGAGATTATCAAACACCGTAGGACGGCCATCGGGGTCCGACGCAGTGCATATTTCACCCTCAGGCTTACTATACATAAGGACCCGAGGAGCATCATCAGTCACAATTTTGATCGCACGACCATCAACTAAAATACGATCGCCAGACTCAGCGCGATCTCCTAAGGTGGCAACCGTTCCATTGACAGACACGCGGCCTCCAGAAATCCACTTCTCAAGCTCTCGTCTCGAACCAAGACCCGCGGTAGCCAGCAATTTTTGTAATTTTTCACTCATCGATTACTGCCTTTTTTCGTTATTATCGTCGGCATATGCATCAGGTGACTGCTCTGGGCCATCAGTCCCTATTTCATCAGGCGAGACCCTAGTATTAGGCCCATCCGCCTGTTGATCTAACTGGAAATCATCCAATCCTGAATCCGAATCATCATCGTTAGCGGCCGGCGGTGCAGTTTCCTCTGCAGAATCATCTGACAGCGCCAACTCTAACGCTGGATCAAGGTCAGAAAAATCTTTTATTTCACTTAGTGCAGGCAAATGATCAAGGCTCTTAACATTAAAGTAATCAAGAAACTTTTTAGTAGTGGCATACAGCGCCGGCCGGCCTGGCACATCGCGATGACCTACGATACGCACCCATTCACGCTCTTGTAGCGATTTAATAATGTTTGAGCTCACCTCCACACCTCTAACGGCTTCAATGTCACCCCGAGTCAGAGGCTGCCGATAAGCAATGAGTGCTAGCGTTTCGAGCATAGCGCGAGAATATCGCTTGGGCTTCTCTTCCCATAATCGATTAACCCATGTCGCCAACCCTTGAGTAACCTGAAACCGATAGCCGCTAGCTACCTGCTTGAGCTCAAAACCACGGCCTCGACAATCTGATTCTATTTCATCTAAAGCAGCCTTAATCTGATCTCTGGGCGGCCGCTCGTCGTCTTCGAATAATGCCTCCAACCGATTAACATCTAATGGTTTAGCTGCTGCTAAAAGCGCGCCTTCAACTATTTGTCTAAGTAAATCTGAATTCATGATGCTCTTGCTTTAATGTGAATAGGGCCAAAAGGTTCGTTCTGCACAATCTCAATTAATGATTCTTTAATTAATTCCATAACCGCCAAAAAGGTTACTACAACACCTAATCTGCCCTCTGCAACCTTAAACAGGCTAACAAAAGGAATGAACTGTTCGTCACGCAATCTCTCTAGCACCTGAGACATACGTTCCCGAGTAGACAACTTTTCTCGCTCGATATGGTGGCTTTCAAACATCTCAGCGCGTCGCAACACGTCAGCAAGAGCAGTCAAGATCTCTCTCATATCAACATCTGGGTATTGCCGTTCTTGTTCTCGCCCAGGCGCATCTGCGGAGGCTTGATGTAAATCACGACCAACTCTAGGCATTTCATCAATATCTTCAGCAACCGTTTTAAAGCGCTCATATTCCTGCAGACGCCGAATCAACTCAGCCCGCGGATCACCCTCATCTTCTTCATCCATAATTTGACGAGGAAGTAACATGCGAGATTTTATCTCCGCTAGCATAGCCGCCATGACTAAATATTCTGCCGCCAACTCAAGCTGAATAGAGCTCATCAAGTCGATATAACCCATATATTGCCGAGTAATTTCAGCAACATTAATTTCTAAAATATCAAGGTTTTGACGTCTAATGAGATATAAAAGTAGATCGAGCGGCCCTTCAAAAGCCTCTAAGATAACTTCAAGAGCATCTGGGGGAATATAAAGATCCTTAGGCAGGCTGGTTAACTCTTTGCCTTGTACCACCGCAAATGGCATTTCTTCCTGCTGAGGCCGCGATGACCCTGCTATACTCGACGTTGACGACGGCAAGATAACCTTACTTGATATTGCTTCGCTAGCCACAGACTACCCTCGTATTTTTTCTACCTTATTATAACCGTAATAACGCCTGCGGACATCTTCATTATTAAGGGTTGACGAAACCCCCCATGCCTTGCCGCAAAATTACTGGGTTCAAATCAGTCATGTCAATCACTGTGGTAGGTTCAATGCCACAATAACCACCATCAATGATTACATCAACATGGCGCTCCATTATTTGACGGATCTCATGAGGGTCGCTCAACGGGTATTCATCGTTGGGTATAATCAAAGTAACACTCATTAACGGCTCCCCCAATTCATCAAGCAATGCTTTTACAATCGGACTGTCGGGTACTCGAATGCCGATGGTTTTCCGCTTAGGATGCTGTAACCTTTTTGGCACTTCAGAGGTCGCCGTTAAGATAAAGGTAAAAGGCCCCGGGGTGCTTGCCTTAAGAATACGAAAAGCACTGTTGTCTACCTTGGCATAATTCGCTAGCTCAGATAAATCACGACACACTAAAGTAAAATTATGATGCTTATCCAGCTGCCTAATCGAGCGAATACGCTCTAACGCGCTTTTGTCACCTATATGGCAACCAATGGCATAGACCGAATCAGTAGGATAAACCACTAAGCCACCCCTACGAATAATCTCTGCAACCTTCGCAATAGATCTCTGCTGCGGATTCTCTGGGTGTATTAAATAATATTGACTGCTCAAGAATAACTCCAATGGTAATAGCTTAATGCCTCACTATTATGTCACACACGGCCTTGATGGATACATCGCTGGGCATGGTTTGAATGCCACTTTACACCCTATCTTGTCGGCGGAAAACCCAGCCTTAAATGTAAACTCAGTGAAAATTAAATGTGTAGACAGTCGACAACTAGGCATAAGCCGTTACAATATTCCCTGTTGACCAACAAAAGTCTTTAAAATGTCAGAACAGCATAACCCGCCTTCCAGCCAGACAGAAAGTGAGGCGCCCGAAAAACAACCCAGTCTTCTTTGGAACTTAGTCTTCAACTTAGTAATTCCAGCACTGATTTTATCCAAGTTAAGTGGCAATGAGTTTCTTGGCATTAAGATGGCTATTGTCGTCGCGCTTGCATTCCCAATTGCCTATGGTGTGAAGGATTTCACTAGAGCCGGCAAAATTAATTTCTTTTCAGGCCTAGGTATAGTCAATGTTTCCTTGACGGGCGGCATCAGCCTGCTGGAATTGGACGCTATTTACATTGCGATCAAAGAGGCGTCTATTCCCGCTGTCCTTGGGGTAGCAACCGTATTGTCCCTTAAGACTTCCCAGCCCCTAATGCATACTTTTTTACTTAATAAATCAGTCGTAAATATCAAAAAGATAACGAATGCGCTGCTAGAAAAAAATAGACGTCCGGCTTTTGATAAGCTACTGGTTAACGCGTCCTGGATATTAGCTGGATCATTTTTTCTCTCCGCACTGCTTAATTACATCCTCGCTGTGGTATTACTTACCGCAGAACCTGGCAGCGTAGCGTTTAACCAACAACTAGGTAAAATGACCGCGTTGAGCTTTCCGGTAATATCCCTACCTCTAATGGTCGTGCTAACCGCCGACCTATTTTATATTTTTCGCGGCATTAAACGATTGACCGGAATGCCCCTAGAAGAAATCCTTAATGTCGATACAGAGAAAAAATAACAATGTGGTATTCAATTGTAAGCCAAGACGTAAAAGATAGCCTAAGCAAAAGAGCTAAAGCAAGACCAGAGCACCTAGTCAGACTGGCAGAGCTGAAAGACGCGGGGCGCTTATTAGTTGCTGGGCCTCAGCCCGCAATCGACAACTTAGAGCCGGGCGCAGCAGGGTATACTGGGAGCTTAATTATCGCAGAATTTGACTCGCTAGTAGATGCACAGCGCTGGGCTGAAGCTGACCCCTATGTTTCTGCGGGTGTTTGCGAGTCGGTTAACGTCAAACCATTTAAGAAAGTATTACCCTAACCATACAAAGTACTCTCAATAGACAAGAGATTCTATTTTTGCTGAATCAGAGTATGATCACGTCGACATGAACTGTGGTACAGAACCCTTATGAGCCGAAAAATTTTTACACTATGTTTAACACTGCTAGCCGTCAGCGCCGTCAGCCAAGAACCAGCAGAGGCTGAAACGGTTAACAGCGCGATCGGCGCAACCGAAGAGTTAGGCGCCGAAGCATTGGAGGCCGAAGCCTCAACCATAGAGTTGGCTAACGTTGAAACAGCAGTCGCTCAGACCGAACCTGAGATTCGTTATGTGTCAGATGAGTTTTTCGTACCATTAAGAGAGACGCCTTGCCCGAGGTGTAAAATAGTTCACTGGGGCATTAAGTCCGGGACTAAAGTTGATCTATTTGAAGTCAAAGATGGCTGGGGTCTTGTAGCCACCAAGAAAGGCTACAAAGGCTGGATGGAAGAACAATTTATATCTTCTACCCCTGCCGGACGACAATTACTAGCTCAAGCTAACCAAGAAAAAGCGGATGTTGCCGATCGTGTCGCGCAACTTATGGAGCACATCAAAAATCTTGAGCAACAGTCCGAGGAATGGCAACAAAAAATAGACGCTATTGAGGGTGATAATCAAAACCTAAGGTCTCAGATATCAGAAGTAAAAGGCATCTCATCAGGCCCCATTGCCCTAAATAAACAAAACCAAATATTAGTTAAACAAAATCATATGCTACGGACTGACAACGATGTGTTGCAGGCAGAGGTTGAGGTTCTATCCAATGATCATCGTAACCAGTCATTTATATACGGCGGAATTACCGTATTTCTCGGCGCTCTATTGGCGATTTTAATTCCTAGGTTAAGAGGCAGAAAACGCCTGTCTGAATGGGGATAGATAGGTATATCTCGAGGGTAGATTAAGAAATCATAATCATTAAGAGTGTTATAAAATGAAATACATACTCATAGTAGCCTGCCTCCTGATCACCCAATTCGGGCTAACCGGTGAAGCTAAAGACGCATCAACCAATCCAATGATTAAGCTGGAAACGGAAAAAGGAGATATTACCCTTGAATTGTTTCCGGCTAAAGCACCTATATCCGTCGACAACTTTATTAAACACGCAAATGACTTTCATTACGATGGCCTGATATTCCATCGAGTTATCAAGGGCTTTATGATTCAATCAGGGGGGTTCACCTTTGATTTAACGCCACGACTTTCTATAAGAGAGCCGATTGCTAATGAATCAAAGAACGGCCTGACTAATGGCCGTGGAACTATAGCAATGGCGCGCACTAGTGATCCCGACAGTGCCCAGGCCCAGTTTTTTATTAATCATAGAGGCAATAGCCGGCTTGACACAAGAGGCGACAGAATTGGTTATGCTGTATTTGGCAAGGTGACTAGAGGCATGGATGTCGTTGACGCTATCGCCAAGGTACGCACCCAGACTGTAAGCATGTATCAAAATGTACCTGTTGAACCTGTTAGAATTTTGACTGCACGCTTACTAAACCCTGAAATATGGACTCCGCTCAAGGATCCTGAGCCTGCAGCACCAGCATTTGAAAGACCTGTGCCACTAAAATAACACGTGAAACCTATGACAGCTCTAAGTATTAATTTAAATAAAGTCAGCTTATTAAGAAATTCTCGCGAAGGAAACTATCCTAGTGTGGTCAGTCATGCTCAACTCTGCATTGACAGCGGAGCAGATGGTATCACTGTGCATCCTCGTCCCGATCAAAGGCATATTCGCCCAAGCGACGTTAGAGATCTAGCCAAACTAGTCACCCCGATGGCTCATGTAGAGTTTAATATCGAAGGCAACCCCTTTGCATCAGAAATAGCAGACTATCCGGGCTTTTTGGAGCTGGTCATAGAAGTTGGGCCTGACCAATGCACTCTGGTGCCCGACACCGACAGTCAACTCACGTCTGACCATGGCTTCGATTTAACCTCATCTGGCGATGCCTTGGCACCCATCATTGAGGGGCTCAAAGCGCAAGGTATTCGAGTTAGCCTATTTATGGATCCCGATCTAAATCAGATTAGACTAGCTGCACAAGCTGGAGCTGATCGAATCGAGCTTTACACGGGACCATTTGCTGCAGCCTGGGATGGATCTGATCAGGAGTCACTCTTTCAAGAGCATTTAAAGGCAGCAGAACTGGCGACGGAACTAGGTATGGGTGTTAATGCGGGTCACGACTTAAATCTCCATAACTTAGCTAAATTTGCCAGTATTCCAAATTTGCTGGAGGTATCAATCGGTCATGCATTTATTGTCGACTCTCTAACCTCTGGTATGGCCGCCACCGTTCGCGCCTACAAAAACTTACTCGCCTAGGGCTACTGTAACCATGTCGCTACAATTATCTAACTCGGCCCACTCTAACCCGCTTAGTCTAAGTTGTATTGGAGCAGGTCGAACAGGGTCGAGCTTATGCAATTTGCTAACTAAGCATGTAACGATCAAGCAAATTATTAATCGCTCTGCCGCCTCAGCAGAATACGCCGTCAATTTCATCGGCGCTGGGGATCCAATTGCCCTTAACGATGCCGGTTATCACAAATTTCAGCCTGCTGATCTCTGGATGATCTCCACGCCAGATGATCATATTGAAGAGGCCGTGCAGTTGCTCATCGACTCAGATGTGTTGCAAGCCGATAATATTGTATTCCACTGCAGTGGAGCTATTGGCTCCAACGTACTATCTCGACTAAATGCTATGGGTGTTCACGTTGGATCTATCCATCCAATTCATAGTTTTGCTAACCCACAAAATTCAATAGCTAACCTTAAAGGGGTGCCTTTTGCCATCGAGGGCGATGCTGATGCAATTGATCTGCTAAACCATCTCTGCATTGCCATTGGTGGTCAACCATTTGCCATAAATAGTGATAGCAAATCGCTTTACCATGCTGCCACGGTAATGGCCTGTAATAATCTAGTTAGTCT
>JABILI010000054.1 GCA_018654575.1 Porticoccaceae bacterium | reverse complement strand
TCCTTGGATTAACCAAGAAATTCAGTTAATTCAAGAGGCGCTCGATAACAATGTACCGTTACTCGGTCACTGCTTGGGTGGTCAGCTAATTACGAAGGCCTTGGGTTATGAGGTAACTTCGAACTCAGTGGAAGAGGTAGGCTGGCACTATTGCTACAGGCAACAGAATGTCTCAGCGGCCGATTGGTTAGGTGACATTAAAGATCCTTTCACCATGTTTCATTGGCATTTAGAGACCTTTGCGTTACCGGCTGAGGCGCAACTTTTGTTTTCATCTAAGCACTGCCACAACCAAGCGTACAGTTATGGTGATAATGTGCTGGCTATGCAAGGACATGTTGAGATGACTGAGGCTCTTGTATTGGATTGGATTACAAAGTGGCGAGATCATTTGCGAGATACAACGCCCAGCACACAGAATTATGAGCAAATTAAAGAGTCTCTGGTGACTAATGTGGCAGCCCTAAATCAGGTCGCAGAACGACTATATCAGCGTTGGACAGCAACTATTATCCTTTGAATTAACAAGGCAAATATTGTGAAAAGTGAAGGTTACAGAGATAAGTACAATCGGCATCTATTACATCCTTGGGGTGATCTTTCTGCTCTAGGTGAGGATGATGCTAGCTCGGTGATTGTCAAAGGCGAGGGCGTCTACATCTATGACGCGGAAGGCAATAGGTTGTTAGATGGACCTGCCGGCATGTGGTGCATGCAAACGGGTTATGGTCGCCGTGAAATTGCTGATGCAGTGGCTGAGCAAATTATGACCTTGAGCTATGCTACCTCCTTTACGGTGATTAACAATCGTGAGGTGGAATTAGCCGAGCGCATAGCCGCAAAGACCCCAGGGGATTTAAATCGTATATATTTCACGACAGGTGGGTCTACAGCCGTCGATTCAGCCCTGAGGTTGTGCCAACTGGCCAGTAATATAAAGGGTCAACCCCATCGCAAACACATACTCACTCGCGAAAAAGCCTATCATGGAAGCACATACTTATCGGCGTCTATAACCGGTAAAGAGCGTGATAAAACCGCTATGGATATTATGCGCGATGGCGTACATTTTCTGTCCGCGCCTTGCTATTTTTATCATCCTGAATTTGCCACCGAGGCGGAATTCTGTGATTTTTTAGTTGATGAACTAGAGCAAAAAATTCTTGAACTGGGGCCAGAAAATATCATGTGCTTTATCGCCGAACCTGTTATGGCCAGTGGCGGCGTGATCGTGCCCCCGGCTGACTATAACTATCGTTGTTGGCAGATGGTTAAAAAACATGAGATTACTTATATTGCAGACGAGGTAGTGACGGCCTTTGGGCGGCTTGGGTATTGGTTCGCCTCAGAGAAGGTCTTTGGCATAGTGCCGGACATTATTATCTTTGCCAAAGGAGTTACCTCTGGTTATATCCCTATGGGTGGTTATGCAGTGTCAGAGTCTTTTCTAGATAGTTTTAGTGGCGATAATGCGGAAGGTTGTCTTTACTCTAATGGCTATACCTGGGGTGGAAGTCCCGTCGCCTGTGCTGCGGCATTGGCCAGTTGGGATATTATTGAAAAAGAAGAGCTGCTCGACAGAGTCTTAGAAATAGGGCCTTATTTTCAGCAACAGTTACAGACCTTGCAGGATATTCCTCTTGTGGGTAATGTGCGCGGTGAAGGGCTCATGGCCGCGGTGGAAATGACCATTGAAGGGCGCAACGAGCTAGATTTACTTGAAAAAGATTATGCCATTGGTGAAATGGTTGACCAACATTGTCAAAAGTTGGGGTTATTAGTCAGACCGTTCATTAATATCTGTATTATTTCGCCACCACTGATCATCAATAAAAAGCAGGTCGATGAGTTGGTCTCGATATTGCGCCAGGGACTTGAATTGACCTTAACTGATTTACGCGACCAGGGTGTCTGGGTAGACTAGAATAAAAACAATCACTGTTATGGCTAAATTCAGCCGTAAAGTAGGGGGCTTGAAATGTCTAATAAAGATTTTCCAAACAGCTATTCCATGTTTGCAAACGTCTACAGCTATATGGGTTTACCACTGACACGCAATATAGACTCTGCAGATGTTGTCGTCATGGGCATACCTTATGATCTTGGTACTACCGGCCGCGCTGGAACCCGCCATGGACC
>JABILI010000047.1 GCA_018654575.1 Porticoccaceae bacterium | reverse complement strand
TGCTCACATGGAATAAAATATAGTCTTCGAATATTTAAAAATAAGGTTTAATTATGGAAATGGAAAGTCTTAATTCAGAAAATGCCTGCAATATACTTAATGAAATAATGGAATATGAGTTAGCTGGTGTTGTTAGATATACTCACTCTTCTTTTATGGTTAGCGGGCCATACAGAATACCAATAGTGACTTTCTTAAAAGAACAAGCGGCAGAGTCATTATTACACGCCCAACAGGCTGGAGAACTTATCGCAGGTCTTGATGGTCATCCTAGTCAAAAAATAGCTAAAATTGAAGAAACTAATAGGCATTCTATCAAAGATATTCTAGAGGAAGGTTTACAGCACGAGCTTCATGCGTTGAGCTTGTATAAAAAACTATTGGCAAGCGTTGGTAATGCATCGGTGTATCTTGAGGAATACGCTAGAGGGATGATTAGTGAAGAAGAGCAGCACTCTCTTGAGCTAAAAGCCATGCTAAAAGATTTCGGTTAATATAAATTTGATTCGACCATCTATTTAACTGATTTTGAGGGTTAGGTTAGCTAAATGATAGATTTATTCTTTTAATTGTTCGATCAATGCTAAATAGCCTTCACGATAGGTAGGAAACATGAACCTATAACCGGAATCTAACAATTTTTTATTGCTACAACGCCTTGATGATCGATGTTTGGTGTGATCCTCAACTAAACTGACATCAAGGTGTGCAGCCAACCAACCTCCTAATTCATACTGTGTCACTGGCTCGCAATCTGTCGCTAAATAAAGTGTCGATAAGGGCACCTTTTGCTCATTAAGCCTAATAAGGTGCGCAAGAACGCCCGCACAATCTTCACTATGAATTCGATTGCTCCACTGTTCAGGCTGGGCTGGTTGCCCGACTCCCGCCAACACTTGATCTAGCATTCGAGTACGCCCAGGACCATAGATCCCAGAGAATCTAACCACTACCGTGGTGCAAGGCAGATCGGCTATATGCTGTTCTGCCTGAAGTAATGCTCGGCCAGAAAAACTCGCTGGCTTAACTGAAGAATCTTCGTCTACCCAAGATCCAGCACTCTGGCCATAGACGCTAGTACTAGATGCCCAAATAACTAATTTTGGCTTATGATCTGCATTTTTAATTGCTAGAGATAGGGTTGCGGCGGAATCAACATAAGCCCTCTGATAACCCTCCTCGGTGGCGCTATCGGGTGTCAGTGTGGCAACCACCACATCAAAACCCTCACGAAAGAGCCTATCTAAACAGGCAATATCAGTCAGATCACCCATTAAGGGAGTAATGCCATTAGGAAGATTTGTTGGCTTCCGTTTTAAACCAAAAAACTGTTCCTGACTAGTCATCTTTGACGGAATTCGCTGAGCAATATCACCACTTCCTGCTAATAATATTTTCAATTAAAATTCTCTCTTTAATAAAAGTTCGCTATTATAAATTCACTAAAAGTAGAGTTTTACCATGACCCTCACTGAAATTAAATATGTCGTTAGCCTAGCGCACTTCAAGCATTTTGGGGAGGCTGCCGCAAACTGTAATGTTAGTCAGCCGACGCTGAGTATAGCGGTTAAAAAGCTCGAAAGTGCGCTTGGTATTGATTTGTTTGAACGATCGCAAAGTTCCTTGTGTGTGGCACCACTGGGAGAAAAAATTAGTCAACAGGCGCAGTGTGTTCTTGATAAGGCGTCTGCCACTACCGATATCGCTAAGTCCGGCGAACATCAGCTCAACAGCCCGCTACATATAGGTACAACCTTCAGCATTGGGCTCTGTCTGTTCCCGCACTTTATTCCTTCACTGCAATCTGCCCGAGATAACTAAGATCTGATGCCTAAATCATCTTTAGATAGGTTAACCATTGAGACCCTGCGCGGTGTCGGCCCACAGCTGGCGATCAAGCTACAAAAAATTGGCCTTTATAATATCCAAGATTTGCTATTTCATCTGCCTTTGCGTTACATCGACAGAACACAAATCACACCAATAGGTGCTGTTCAACCGCAAACAGAGGTTGTTATTGAAGGAGAGATACGTGCCTGTGACACCGTTTTCGGGCGAAGACGAAGTCTTGTCTGC